>CAXSED010000007.1:44622-67952 GCA_964236475.1 uncultured Chthoniobacterales bacterium | reverse complement strand
ATCGAGGACGTGCGCATTGGTATTTCGCGGGCCGCCGATCTGCCTTGGCGGTTCCTCGCGGCAGGCAGCCGTTACATTAGCAGACGGCCGCTGGCCAATCTCTAGCGGGCTCCAGCATAGAAAAAAGTCGGACCGACTACGGGAGCCGGTCCGACTGGATGAGGGTTGGAGTTCATTCACGACCAAAGGAATCGGCTCGGAAGCCGCACCTTCAGATCGTGGCGGAGCGCAATTACTTGCTGCTCGTGGAGGTCGTCGTCGAGGCCGAAACGCCCGACGAGCCAGCCGAGGTCTTCGCCTCGCAAGCGCTGAGCGCGGTCAGGGCTGCTGCCGTCAAGGCCAACAGGCTCAAGAATTTGATGGTTTTCATAATGATTCTAGTTTCACCTCCGTTCTTACGCTGGTCGCGGTTCGTGCAGACCTTTGGCCATGAGGCGCGGATTGGCAATGAGAATCGGTAACAATTTTTGGGACATGGGGAGGTCCCTTCACCCTTGCACGATGTGAACCTGGGTGCCTACGGTGACCAAATCGTAAAGCTCGACGATGTCCCGGTTGAGCATCCGCATGCAACCATGGCTAGCTGGCTGGCCGACGAGGGCTTCGTGGTTTGTGCCGTGAAAGTAAATGTAGCGGCCCATAGTGTTCTGATTGTGCAGCTCCAGCCCGTCCAGCCAGAGAATGCGCGTGAGCACGAGGTCTTCCGCCGTGGAATCGAGTCCGTCCTGAGCGACCGGCACGCGGCTCTTGAAGACGGTGCCCAGAGGGACGGCATCCCCGATTTTCTCATGGATTTGGAAGCGGCCCAGCGGGGTCCGCAGGCTGCCAGGTTCGCTGCCGAGCCCGAAGCGCGACGTGGACACCGGGAAGCAACGTTCAACCCGGTGCGGCCCGCGACGCACCTCCACGGTCTGCGCCGCCACCGAAACGTGCAACGAAATTTCCAAACCCGGCGTTTGCATCTCCGTGAGGAGAGCATACAATCGCCCTCCCCTGCCATGCAAAAGAAGACTTACCATGTGGCCATCGTCGGCGCGAGCGGTGCCGTTGGTCAGGAGATGCTGGATGTGCTCGCGCGCCGCCGTTTTCCGGTGCGGAAGCTGCGCGCGCTCGGCTCGGAGCGTTCGGTAGGTAAAACCGTCGATTTTCAAGGCGAACAGGTGCCGATCGAGTTGCTCACGGAGCAGTCTTTCGAGGACGTGGACGTGGCGCTATTCAGCGCGGGCGCGTCGGTTTCGCGTCAGTTCGGGCCGGTGGCCGTCCGGGCGGGTGCGGTCGTGATCGATAATTCGTCCGCGTTCCGGCTAGACGAGGACGTTCCGCTGGTGATCCCCGAAATCAACGGTGGCGATGCGGCGAACCACCGGGGCATCATCGCTAACCCGAACTGCACAACGGCTGTCACGCTCATGGCGCTCGCGCCGTTGCACGACGCGTTCGGTGTTCGGCGCGTGTTTGCGGCGAGCTATCAGGCGGTGTCCGGCACTGGTGCGCAGGCCATCGCGGAGTTGCGCGGCCAGGTGGAGGCGCTGGCCGCCGGTCGCAGCGTCACCCCGGAAATCTACCCGCACCAGATCGCGTTCAACGTGCTGCCGCACGTCGATAGTTTTCTCGATAACGGCTACACCAAGGAGGAGATGAAGATGCAGAATGAAGCCCGGCGCATCCTGCACCTGCCGGGGTTCCGCGCCTCGGTGACTTGCGTGCGGGTGCCGGTGTACCGGGCGCATTCGGTGGCTGTGAACGCCGAATTCGAGCGGCCCGTCTCGCTGGAAAAAGCGCGCGAAGCCCTGGCAAACGCGCCGGGGTTGCAAGTCGTCGATGATCCGGCGGGCAAGCGGTACCCCATGCCGTTGGTGTGCTCGGGTCAGGATGATTGCGCGGTGGGCCGGTTGCGGCTCGATTGCGCGCTGGACAACGGGCTTGCCTTCTGGGTTTCGGGCGATCAGCTTCTTAAGGGCGCCGCGCTGAATGCCGTGCAGATCGCCGAACTCCTCTGATTTTCAAGAAGTAACCAAACGAAGTGGGATGGCTGTTGCAGACCAATCACGAAACGCCGGCCGTCACGCGGGCCTGAACGTCAAAGCTTACCTCGCGGCGCACGTGCGCCGGGTGGACCGTGCGCTCAACGCGGCGTTGCCACCGGCGACCCGTAAGCCCGCGACCATCCACAAGGCGATGCGCTACAGTCTGTTCGCGGGCGGCGCGAAACGGCTGCGGCCCGTGTTGTGCCTCGCTGCCGCCGAGGCGTGCGGCGGTGATTTGACCGAGGCGCTTCCGCTGGCCTGTGCGGTGGAATGCGTGCACACCTATTCGCTGATCCACGACGACCTTCCGTCCATGGATAACGACGATTTCCGGCGGGGCCAGCCGACCTGTCACAAAGTTTTCGGCGACGGCATGGCCGTGCTGGCGGGTGATGCGTTGCTCACTTTCGCCTTTGAACTGGTCGCGCGCGCCACCGCTTGGCCGCGCTACGACACGCGTGCCTTGGTGCAGGAGCTGGCGGTGACCTCCGGCAGTTTAAGGCTCATCGCCGGACAGGTGGCCGACCTTGAAGGCGAGGGCCAGCAGGTCACGGAGAAGCAGCTCCGTTACATTCACGAGTGCAAGACGGCGGCGTTGCTGACCACGGCCATTCGTTTCGGCGCGATGAGCGCCAACGCTACCCCTGCACGGCTGCGGGCGCTGACCGATTTTGGCCGCGCGCTGGGCCTCGCGTTTCAGGTCATCGACGACATCCTCGACGTGACCCAAACCAGCGAGAAACTCGGCAAAAGCGCGGGCAAGGACATCGCTGCGCAGAAGGCAACCTACCCATCTATTCTGGGCCTGGATGGCGCCCGCCGCGAGGCGCGCCGTCTGACCGCCGAAGCTCATACCGCCCTGCGTCCATTCGCGAAGAAAGCGGAAGCCTTGCGCGGCTTGGCCGATCACCTGCTCCAGCGCGACTACTGACGGGCCGCGTCGAGCTTTTCGTAGTAGCGCAACGCCTCGATTTTGCTGCCGAGTTCGCGTAGCGGATAGACGCCCTTCCGCAGCCCCGCCATCGACGGGTCGCGGATCAAGTAATCAAAACCCTGTTTGCCCATGACCACGACGAAGTGCGTCGATCCACTCGCCAAATGCAGCCGGATGATGACCGGGTTTCCGTGCTCAAGGTTGGAGTCGATCAGGTAGTACGAAGGCAAATCCTCGTACACATGACGCACCCGCTCGGGAGCCAGCACGGGTGGACCTTCCCAGCGGAGATCGTTGTTTTCATCGTAGCCGCCGTGGTCGCGGAGGAAAACGTTCAGCCTGCCCGGGTCCACATCAACCCCGTAAAATTTCATCACCATCGCCACCGAAGTAACGGCGCAACCGACCTGACCCATCGTGTGGACCGACTGCCCTAACTGATCCTGGCCCCAAACGGGATCGCTTTGCAGATAAAGCGCCACGGGCAATTCCGTTCGGCCAAAGAAATACCAACCGCCCGAGGGTGAAAGCGGGTGCTTGCCAAATTCGTAAAACCCGAAGGCCGTCACGCCGCCAGCGATGGCAAAGACAGCCACCAGCAGAACGATCAGACGCCACCGGGGGCGGTGCGCAGGAACAAAGACGCTGTCAGCGATGGCC
Organism: uncultured Chthoniobacterales bacterium; assembly: GCA_964236475.1. GTDB lineage: Bacteria > Verrucomicrobiota > Verrucomicrobiia > Chthoniobacterales > SZAS-18 > CAHJWO01. The sequence goes on along the minus strand of CAXSED010000007.1, from coordinate 64,331 downwards.
ATCGGGCAGAGTATCGCTACGACCAGGGTTTGTCCCGCCGAAAATCGCCGTGGGTTACCACGGCGAGTCGTGCATTAAAGCGTAATTTTCTCGTTCTCGCCCGCGTGGTACGGCTTACCCGTGACCACGGCTTTGACGAAGCCGATCATGTGGACCACCGCGCTCGAAGCGGAGTCCCAGTATTCCGCTTTGTCCACCACGACGTTCAACAGCGCGGTTTCGGGATCATCGGGACCTTTGGGAAACCACGCTTTCATGGGAAGTGTCCAAAGTTCCTCGTTTTTCTTCGCGTCGCGGACCAACCGCGCCTTCCCGGACACTGAAACGTAGGTTTGGTCGCTGGGATGGGCGTAACTGACGTTGACGTGCTGGTCGTGCTGAACCTCATGCACCTTCGGTGAACTGGCATGCGTGAAAAACCATAGCTCGCCGTCGAAAGTCTTGTTCTGCGTAGCCATGGGTCGGCTGCGCAGGCTACCGTCGTCATCAACGGTCGTCAGCATGGCGTATTTGATGTCTTTGATCAATTCGCCCAATTTTTCGGTGGGATTCTCTTTTTCGTGGTCGCTCATATCAAAAGGCGGTCGGCTATTTTAAGAGGCTGTCGTGGACTTGCGGGCGCGCTTAGCTGCCGGAGTGTTGGGCACAAACTGTTGCCCGGTGCGCGAAGACGTTTTTTTCTTGTCGTCGGTGGCTTTGCGCTGGGCAGGGGTCAGCTTGTCCCAGGCTTTGTCCGGGAGATAGCGGGAAGTCGTCTTGCCGTGCTCAGCCTTCTTGCCGTCCGCCGTGCGCCATTTTTCTTCGGTCCACGATTCCAAATGTTTCTGCCCGGCAGTGCGCGCCGCTTTTTTATATCCGCCACCCTGTTTTTCGTATTCGGCGGCGAGGAGTTGCGCTTTGCGTGCGCTCCATTGCCCAGCGCGGCCTCCCTTTTCACCGGCCTGAATTTCCTCTTTCAGGCGTTGCCGCAAGTCGGGCTTGGTGTAATTCGTCGCGTCGGCGGTCGTTTTATTGCTGCCGGAAACCGACTTGCGCTTCGGCCCAGCGGGTGACGTTGCAACGGCTTTGGCCGCTTTTTTCGCAGGAGCTTTGGTTTCAGCCATTGGAGCGCGGGTTAAGCTTTTTTTGATGCCGCCGGTTTCTTGATTACCGGTTTGCGCACGCTCTTAGGTGCTGACGTTTTGGCCGTCTTCACTTTCTCTTTCGATCCGCGTGCTTGATCGAGCAATTCCGTCCCTTTCTTGGCTAGCTTTTTCACATCGGACTGCGTCGTCGGCACAGGTTCGCCCCAGGCAGCGGCGGAGAGCGCGTGCCGCGTGGGTTTGCCTTTGTCGTCTTCCAACGGTCCGGCGTTCTCGTTGGCAAAATGACGCCGGAGAAACGAGCCTTTGCGTTGTTGTTTTTCGGTGGTGTCAGCCGGGCCTTTGACGCCAGGCTTCAGATTCGCGCCTTCGGTCTTTTTGAAGTGGGCGCGCCCGGCGGCTGTCAGGCCGCCTTTCGGATCTTTGAGCGGTTGTTTCTTCGGGGAACCTTCAGATTTCGTCGGCATGGTAGGATGAGTTTACATGAGACGGCAGCCGCCGAAAAACGGCTGCCCTTCATGATGTAAACGTCAGCCGCCGAAAGAACGACGCAACAAAACCCACGACACCCGCGACAAATTTGTCACGGCTCGCACAACAGCGCTGCCGAGGCCGTGTAGCCGTGCAGAAAATTCTGCATCCCCACGGGACCGATCTCGCCGTTGCAGAAAAAACCTGCGCTCGGATGCGTGCCGAAAATTTCCGCCAACACCCCGGCGTCGTGGTTAGGCACGCCAAACAGCCCGGTGCCCCGGCCGTTGCAGGAAAAAAGCAGCGAAGCAAAAGGCCGCGCGCCTTCTTCCTCGACCGTATGGCACAACTCCCGCAGGTCCTCGTCGGCGCTGTCGCGGTCGCGCAACTGGTACTGTAGGGTCTGCCCCACGCGCAACGCCGCGCCGATGGCTACTGCCCCGGCTTCGGGATCGGCGGCGAGAATGTTGCGGATGAGAAAGCTGCCGCGTTTGTAATCTTCCAGATATTCGCTCATCGCCAAGCCCGCGAACAGGTTGTTCCGCGCGCGGTCCTTTTCCTGTTTGGTCAGGCCGTTGAACACGTGGTTCAGCACCGCATAAGCGGGTTTTGACCCCAGGCTCAGCAGCAAATTCTGCCGTGCGCCGGTAATCGTCAGCGGCTCGCCGATGGGTCGGCATCCCTGGCTGACAATCGTGCGGACGGATACCCCGCCCTTGATGGCGAGCGCCAGCCCGTCACCCGCAATGGCGGCTCCGTCCCGGCACAACACGATGTTTTCTTCCCCGCCGCTGGCCAGCCCGCCGAGCACCGGCACCCCCGGGTAAGCCAGATTCCATCCAGCCAGCCACGGCTCGGCGGCAAAGCGCAACGGATTGGCCAGCACGATCCAAGCATCCACGTCGTCCGGGGCGATGCCGGTCTGCGCCGTCCAATATCCCGGCCCGGCGGCGGCCTCCACCTGGGCCTGTGTGAGTTCGACCGTGCGCAGTTTCGTGTGGGGCAGGCTCAGCAGCAGCAACGAGAAACCAGAGATGCTTTCAGCTTCGCGGCCTATGCCGATGATCCCGCCGCCGGAACAACCCAGCACCAGCGAAACCCGCCCGTAAACCCGGATCAATTCCAGAAATTCTTCCAGATTTTCGTTATAATCCGGCGAGAAGAACACCAGCGCACAGCTGGCTTCCGTTCCCAGTTCCGCCCGGGCCTCGCGGGCAGCCGACGTGACGACCTCTTCGGAAAACCCGGACAGCACCAGACGCGAGGCGGCACGATTTGGCATCGTTCCCACCATGGCGGTGGAAAGAAATTTCGCAATCCAGAATCTCGCCGTCGAAAAGTGGACCGTCCCCATTGCAGATTGGCGCGAACCTAGCTCTGTTCCCGCCGACGACTCTTTTTTGCCTCCGACTCGCATCTTCGATGACCTGGAAAAGCCATTGCGTGGCCAACGGCGCGCTCGCGCTCGCGCTGACCAGTCGTTTCGACGTGGCCCTTGCCGCCATGGCAACTGCCGCGTTGCCCGATCAGATCGAGGCGACGCTCCCCCTCGGGCGGCATCGCGGGGCGAGCCATTGGGTCCTGCTTTGGCTGGTGCTCATCGTGGCCGGTCCCGCTTACCTGCATCACGAGTTGGTGCACCGGGCAGCGGCGTGGTCTTGCCTTTCCTTCCACGCGGCGCGGGGGATGCGGTTTGCGCTGCAAACGGTGGCATTCGGATTGGCGCTCGGCCCGTTGCTGCACGTTTTGCTCGACGGGTGTTCGTCCTCGGGCGTGCCGGTCGCGCCCTTCAGCCGCACCCGCCTCAAGCTCTCGCTCTACAAAACGCGTACCCGCACCCGCCGCGCGCCGTGGAACCTGAGCGAACCGGCGTTCCTGCTCGTGCTGCTCGCCGTGTGTGCGCTTTCCTGGAAAGCACGGGGATAACCCGCCGCCGACCCCGTTTGCTTTTTGCAACGGCTGACGGAAGCCTGCCAAGCGTATACTTTTGCACACCATATGAGCACCCCGCGCCCTGACCTCGCCATTTACCACGAGCACCCAGACTGGTTTCGGCCTCTCTTTGCTGAATTGGAGCGGCGCGGCGTTGCGTACACCCGCATCGACGCGCGGGAACCTTTCTTCTACGATCCGGCGGACGACCGGCAGCCGTTTCGGATGTTGTTCAACCGGATGAGTCCGTCGGCTTACCTGCGTGGCGGTGGCAGCGCGATCCTGCACACTCTGAATTATCTCGCGCACCTGGAACGGGTCGGCACCCGGGTCATCAACGGCACCCGGGCTTTCACCTACGAGGTGTCCAAGGCCTTGCAATTGACGCTCCAGGCCAAACTCGGCCTGCCTGCGCCACGTTCCCGCGTGATCCATCGCGGTGCGGATGCTCCCGCCGCCTCGGAAGGCTTGCGTTTCCCGGTCGTGGTGAAGGCGAACGTCGGTGGCAGCGGCGCGGGCATCACCCGCTTCGATACTCTGGACGAACTACAGGCGGCAGCCGACGCGAATTTCATCGAACTCGGCCTGGACGACGTGGCGCTCGTGCAGGAATTCATCCCCGCGCGGGACGGCCACATCACCCGCGTCGAAACGCTCGGCGGCAAATATCTCTACGCGATCAACGTTTTCCCCGAGGCCGGTTCGTTCGACCTGTGCCCCGCCGACGCCTGCCAGACCAAGGACGGCGCGTCCTTGGCTCGCACCGTCAACAGCGCCTGCGCGCTCGACGCTCCGAAACGTGGTCTGCGCGTGGAGGCGGTTACACCACCGCCCGAGGTCATCCAAGCCTGCGAGCGCATCGCCCAGGCCGCCGGGATCGACGTGGGCGGCATCGAGTCGATGATCGACGACCGCGACGGCCAGCGCGTGTATTACGACGTAAATGCCCTGTCTAATTTCGTCGCGGATGCCCCGCGCGTGATTGGCTTCGACCCACACGTGCGCCTTGTTGATTTCCTGGTGGCACGTCTCAGCGAACCCGTTTAATCCCATGCGTTACGGCTACTGGTTACCGATCTTTGGCGGCTGGCTACGCAACGTGCCCGACGAGGGCATGGAAGCGTCATGGGATTACGTCCGCAAACTCGCCTGCCGCAGCGAGCATATTGGCTATGACCTGACGCTCGTCGCTGAATTGAACCTCAACGACATCAAGGGCACCACCGCCCCCTCCCTGGACGCCTGGAGCACCGCTGCCGCGCTCGCCGCTGTGACGGAACGCCTCGAACTGATGATCGCGGTGCGTCCCACGTTCCATTCCCCTGCCCTGCTCGCCAAGCAGGCCGCGAACATCGATCACATTTGCGGCACACCGGGCCGGCTCTCCCTCAACGTCGTGTCGTCGTGGTGGGCGGACGAGGCGCGTCAGTACGGCGTCCATTTCGAGCAGCACGAAGACCGTTACGCCCGCACCGCCGAATGGCTCGACGTGGTAGATGGCCTCTGGAAACGGGATCGTTTCTCCTACGCCGGAAACTATTACCGGGTGGAAAACACGATCCTGGAGCCGAAACCCATCAGCCAGCCCCGGCCCGTGATTTACGCAGGCGGGGAAAGCGAGGCGGCCAAGGACCTCATCGCCCGGCGTTGCGATGCCTACGTCATGCACGGCGACCCGCCCGAGCGCATCCGCGCCAAGATCACCGACATGCGCCGACGCCGGGAACGTCTCGGCCTGCCAGCGATGCAATACGGCGTCGCTGCCTACACGATCATCCGCGACACCGAGCGCGAGGCCAAAGCGGAGCTTGCCCGCATTACCGACGTACAACACAGCGCTGCCGGTTACGATAATTATCTTCAATGGCTCAAGGGGACAAAACTCGAACAAACTATGACCATTGAAGAATACTCCGTTTCCAACCGGGGTTTGCGCCCGGGTCTCGTCGGCACCGCCACACAGGTCGCCGAGCGGGTGGCCGAGTTTGAGGACGCCGGTGTGAACCTGCTGCTCTTGCAATGCAGTCCGCAAGCCGAGGAAATGGAACGATTCGCTTCGGAAGTGATCCAGCCTTCGCGCAAAAGCTGAAGGTGGTGGCAGGAAAACCCGGCCAGCGGGTGTCACGGCCCGCGATTCTTTCTTCGCTAATCTCAGTACAAACCCTTACCTCTCTCATCCCATGTCACTATTCGGCCTAGGCGAAAAATTCGATACCCTGCAAGACCTTTACGTCCATCTGCTCAAGGACCTCTACAGCGCGGAAAACCAACTGACCGTCGCGTTACCCAAGCTGGCCGCCGCGTCGCATTCGCCCGACCTCAAGCAGGCGTTCGAGACCCATCTGCGCGAGACCGAGAACCAAGTGACACGGCTCGACACCATTGCCGACAAGCTCGGCGTTTCGCTGAGCGGTTATACCTGCACCGGCATGAAAGGCTCGATCTCCGAAGGCAGCGAGTGGATCAAGGAAGATGCTACCTCCGCCGTCAAGGATGCGGGTCTGATCATGGAAGCCCAGCATGCGGAACATTACGAGATGGCGGGCTACGGTAGCGCGGTGGCTTACGCGGAATTGTTGGGCCATCAGGAAGCGGTCACTTTGTTGAAAACCAGCCTGGAAGAAGAAAAAGGCGCCAACGACAAGTTGAACAAACTATCCGTTTCGATCAACGCCGCCGCGTTGAATAGCAAGAAAAGCTGACGTTGCCGTTGGCGAAAGCCTGTCCGCCGCCCGGAGCTTCTTCCATAGGAGTCCGGGCGGCGTCCATTTTGGCGAGGCCCTTTCAAGCGGCAACCCGGGCGACCCCAGCGGCAGGCACGTACTCTGACGATCCCGCAGGAAATCTAAGGGTTTCCTGATAGAGTCCCACCACTCATGAGCGACCCGGCGTTTGCCATCCTTCCTCCCGCCCTCCCTCACGACCGTTACGCCGTGCTCCGCAACCGGGATTTTCGGTTTTACGTGAGTGGACGGTTCATCGCGTCTTTCGGCCAGCAAATGCTGGGCACCGCCGTGGGCTGGGAACTGTTCGAGCGGACCGGTTCCGCCTTGGTCCTCGGATTTGTCGGGCTGGCGCAGATTACTCCTTTGCTGCTGTTGACGCTCCCTGCTGGGCACGTCGCGGATCAGCACGACCGCCGCAACATCATCGTCTGGACGGAAGGTTTGATCGCTCTTGCCTGTGCCGGGTTGACTTTCGTTTCATGGACCCAGGCCCCGGTACCCTGGACCTATGTCTGCCTGTTCCTGGGCGCGGTGGCCCGCGCTTTTCTCTGGCCAGCCAGTAGCGCGTTCCTGCCGCAGATCGTGCCGCGTGAGCAGCTCGCTCAAGCGGTGACGCTGAACAGCGCCAGCTTCCAAATTTCTGCGGCTTCAGGTCCCGCGATCGGTGGTGTCGTGATCTACCTTTGCGGCGCAGCAACGGTGATCTACGCTTTCAACGTCTTCGCCGCCCTGGTTTGCGGCCTTCTGCTTTGGCAGATGAAAAGTCGTCCCGGCGGGGCGGCCAAGCGGCAGAGCATGAATCTGTCGAGCCTGGCCGCCGGGGTACGCTTCGTGTTCAACACGCCGATCATCCTGGCGACGATCACCCTCGACCTTTTCGCCGTGCTGTTGGGCGGGGCGACGGCCCTGCTGCCGATTTACGCGCGGAACATTCTGCACGTCGGTCCGGCAGGATTGGGTTGGCTGCAAGCAATGCTGCCGATGGGATCGGCGACGATGGCGATTCTCCTCGCCCATCTTCCCCCGATGCGGCACGCGGGGCGTGCCCTTTTGCTGGCGGTAGCCGGGTTTGGCTTGGCCACCGTTGTTTTCGGACTGTCGCGCTCGATCTGGCTATCCCTGGCGATGATGTTCGCCTGCGGAGCCATGGACAATATCAGCGTGGTCGTGCGCCAGACGCTCGTGCAGATCCTCACCCCCGACGAACTGCGGGGCCGGGTTTCCGCCGTCAACATGCTCTTCATCGGCACCTCCAATGAGTTTGGCGAGTTCGAGTCCGGCAGCGTGGCACACTGGTTCGGTCCGATCTTTGCCGTGGTGGCAGGCGGCATCGGCACAGTGCTTGTCGTGATTGCCACCGCCCTGATCTGGCCGGAAATGCGCCGCTACGGGAGGCTGGACGGCGGAGAGATACCACCGCCCGCCGTGCCGAAACCGGTCGCCTGAGGCTCGCCGACCTCAAACGTCGCCCGCCGCCGAATTGATGGTTGCCGTTGGCTCGTAAACCGGCGCACCATTGTCGCTGTGTTGGATGTAAGTCTCCCCCTGATAGTGACGCGAGACGTAAACGAACAAAATGGCTGTTCCCAACATAAAGAGCGTGAAAAATCGGAAGAACGATGCTCCTTCCATGTTCATGCCGTGCTTGCCCAGCCAAGGCACGAGGAAGTTGATGAGCGAGGTAAATTGATTGCCCAGCGAGACGGCCAACAGCCAGAGTGCCATGACGAAACTCTTCATCTTGTTCGGCGCCTGGGTGTAAGCAAATTCCAACCCGGTAATGGACACCATAACCTCCGCTGCCGTGAGGATGGCATAAGCGAGAAGTTGCCAACCGACGCTGGGCGTTTCGTGCGCGTCGATCCGCGCCTGGAGCCACCAAATAGGGACGAAGGCTAGCGCCGTCATGAACAACCCGATGCCGATCTTGCGCAACGGGGTCAGCGGAAACACCCGGCTGATCGCGGGATAGACGATGTAATTGAAGAGCGGGATGAACGCGAGGACGAAAATTCCGTTTACTACCTGCACCTGATCCGATGACCTGAAAGTGAAACCCAGAAAAGTCAGGTTCAGAGACTTCGCCTGCACCGACCATTCCGAGCCGGAACTCTGGTCCCACAACGCCCAGAAAACCGGCACGAATGCAAACACGATGGCCAGCCGTCCAACTAGCCGGGCGGTGTCGATGGTAAAAAACTCCCTGAGATATTGCGTACCGGTGGGCGGGATGTGCACGAATTTCTTGCGGCCCATCCAGAACACGACCGTTGCCACAAACATCAACACGCCTGGTAATCCGAAAGCGTAGTGCGGCCCGTAACGCTTGTCCTCCAGCAAAATAGGGCAAAGCCAGATCGACACCGAAGAGCCGACGTTGATCGAAAAATAAAACCACCCAAACACCTTAGAAAGCAAGTGGTTGTTGCTCGCGCCGAACTGGTCGCCGACATTCGCCGATACGCAGGGCTTGATGCCCCCTGCCCCCAGGGAGATCAATCCCAATCCGATGACCAGTCCGAGCCGCGTGTCATTGAGCGCCAGGGCGAAATGCCCCAGGCAGTATACGATGGAAAGCCAGAAAATAGTGCGGTATTTCCCGAGGTAACCGTCCGAGAGGAATGCGCCGAGAAAGGGCGTAAAGTAAACCGCCGAAACGAATTGATGGACCCAGCCTTGCGCCTGATTCTTTTCCATCACGTCCAAAACCCCGGCCTTGTTCATGAGGTAGGTGGTCATGAACGTGGCGAGAATGGCCCGCATGCCATAGAACGAAAAACGCTCTGCCGCCTCGTTGCCGATGATGTAAGGCACTCCAGGCGGGAAGCCAGTTTCCGTCGGGGACGGGGCGGTGCGGTACGCGGTGGTGGGAGGTTCTGCGACGATGGTACTCATAGGTGGTTGGCTGGCAAACGTGCGGTTGGGTCGCCGCTCGGCACCCTCTTTAGCAGATTGTCCCCTTCCAACGCTACAGACAGTTTGACAAAAGCTTTGCTTTCGCATGCTTCGGTTGCCCATCCTGCCCGTGCATGCTTGCCATCGCCGCCATGAAAAAGGACCACGCCCCCACCCTCAGCCTCGCTTTCCTCACCGGGTTGAACCTCTTCAACTACCTTGACCGCTACGTCCTCCCGGCGGTGCTGACGCCGTTGCAGAAGGACCTGCACCTCAACGGGGGCGATGCGGGCTGGGCGAACACCGCGTTCATGCTGGGCTATTTTGTTACCTCGCCGTTCTTCGGCTACCTGGGCGACCGTTTCTCGCGTAAGTGGCTAATTGCGTTTGGCATCTTTATCTGGAGCCTCGGCACCACGCTGACCGCGTTCAGCACAGGTTTTGCGATGTTGTTGGCGTTCCGGGTCCTCGTTGGCTTGGGCGAAGCCAGCTACGCCACCCTTTCTCCTGCGTGGCTTTCTGATCTTTATCCGCCCGCCAAACGCAACAATGCGCTGACTATTTTCTACGTGGCTATTCCCGTTGGCTCCGCGCTTGGCTTTATCGCCGGAGGGTTGGTGTTGGGGCACGCAGGCACTTCTGCCCTGCTCATCGCGCTGAAACATTTTTGCGAGCGATTCGTCGGCCCCCTCGGCTCTGGCGCAGGCGACTGGAGGCCCGCCTTTCTGTTGGCGGGTGCACCCGGCCTGATCTTGGCGTTGGGTCTGTTGTTTCTGCGTGAGCCCGCGCGCGGCGAGACCGAAACCGCCGCTGGCACATCCTCCTCCGCCCACGCCACTCCGACCCTGGGCGATGTGGCCTCCCTCTTTCGGATCGCCGATTTTAACCTCATTTTAGTCGGGTACACCGCTTACACGTTCGCGCTTGCCGCCTTCGGGTTTTGGGCGGCAAAATTTCTCAACCAAGTACACGACGTAAAATACGAAAACGCCGACCATTTTTTCGGGTTGACGCTGGTGGTCACCGGTCTGGTGGCAACGATGGCGGGAGGTTTCGCGGCGACCGCGTGGCAGCGGCGGTTCCCGGCGGGATACTCGACCTTGCTGGCTATTTCCGTTCTACTGGCGATTCCGGTGGCGACGGTGGCGTTTGTTACCAGTAACACTCTCCTATCGCAAGGGTGTCTGGCGGGAGCGATGTTCCTGCTTTTCCTGCCAACCGGCCCGATCAACACCCTCATCGTGGAAAGCGTGCCGGTGATGCTGCGAGCTAGCGCCATGGCGCTTTCGATCTTCGTAATTCATCTGTTCGGCGATCTGTGGAGTCCTCTGATCGTCGGCAAACTCTCCGACGTGTGGGCCGTGGCAGGGCATCCCGAAATTGGCCTGCAACGCGCGGTGATGATCCTGCCCGCCATGCTGGTCGTCGCGGCGGCTTTTTGGGGTTGGCTGGCGTGGCGTCAGGCCCACATGCTCAAGACCGCTTCAGCCGGAAGAACGCTTCCGCCGTCGCCGTCGTCTCCGTAGCCAAGGCTTCGAGCGAAATGCCGCGTGCTACCGCTACCGCCCGCGCCGTCTCGCGGGTGTGCGCCGGTTCGCAGCGTTTGCCCCGAAAGGGGACCGGCGCGAGGTACGGACAGTCCGTTTCGACCATGTAGCGATCCGCCGGAACGGCGGCGGCAGTCTCGCGGACCACGGCGGCATTCTTAAACGTGGCGATCCCGGTAAACGAGACCAGGTGTCCCCTGGTCAGCACCTCTTCCGCCTGCGCGGGCGTGCCGCCGAAACAGTGGAACACCCCCCGCAGTTTTCCGGTGTACTCGCGCAGAATATCGAGCGTGTCCGTCCAGGCGTCTCGCTGGTGAATAACCACGTTCAAACCGAGCGCGGTAGCGACCTCCAACTGCTCACGAAATACCGCCGCCTGGGTTGCTTTATAAGCCGGGACGGCATCCTGGTCTTCGGGCAGACGATGGTGATCCAATCCGGTTTCGCCGATGGCGGCAACGCGTGGGTGACTGGCGAGTTCGGTCAGGACTGCTTGGAGATCAGAAGGAGCTTCGTCCGCCGTCGTTGGATGCACTCCGACCACGGCATAAATCATCGGGTGACGACCAGCGAGTTCCACCGCACGGCGGCTGCTTTCCACCGACGTGCCGATGGTGATAATGCGCTCAACACCCGCCTCGGACGCCCGCCGCAGCACCGCCTCGAAATCAGCGGCGAAATCCTCGTAGTCCAGGTGCGCGTGGGTGTCGATCAACATGCTTAGCTCACCACGTTGGCCAACGCATTGAGCGTTAGCGCGATGATCACCACATTGAAAACGAAGGAAATCAGGCCATGGACGAGAGCGAGTCGGCGCAGCGGCGCGGCACTGATGGACACATCCGAAACTTGGCTGGTCATCCCGATGACAAACGAAAAATAAGCAAAATCCAAGTAGTCCGGCTCCGGCTCGTCAGGAAAATTCAATCCGCCGGGCGTTTTCCCGTCGTCGGAATCGTAGTAGATATGCGCGTAGCGCAACGTGAAAACCGTGTGGATCAAAACCCACGAGGAAACCACCGTGAGGATCGCAAACACCACATGGCCGCCTGCTTGCGCGTGCCCCAGTCCTTTGGCGGTGCCGAGTTCCGCAGGCACCGCAAAAACGCTGGCGCACGCCGCCGCGATCACAAAAATAAAAATGGCAGCCCGGCTATTGTCCTCCAACTTGGCCCGATTGACGACCTCCTTGGGTTCGGCGGTCAGGATCGTGGCCCAAATCAAACCTAGGACAGTGTAAACGTAAGCATCCCAGATGCCGAGGATGCGCGTGGACCACTGCATGTGATAGGGCAAAACCAACCCGATGACCACCGCGACCGTGCCAGCAATGAGCAGGCGGTGGTGCGCGTCCAGATGGCTGGATCGACGCATGAAGCTTTCGAATTTCTCCGTTGAATCTTCTGCCATAGAATGCCCTTCGTGATTACCACTCAACCACCATGCTGGCCCAGGTAAGGCCGCTGCCGAAAACAACCATTAGCACCTTGTCGCCCGGCTTGATGCGTCCGGCACGATTTGCTTCGTCCAACGCGATGGCCACCGCTGCTGCTCCGGTGTTGCCGTAAAGTTCCAGGTTGAGGAAAAACCGATCTTTGCCCACCTTGAGGCGGTCGGCAATCGCGTCGATGATACGGACGTTGGCCTGGTGCGGAATGATGCAGGCGATATCTTCGATGGTGAGACCGGTGCGGTCGAGCACTTCGAGGCTCGCGCCGCACATCGCGCTCACCGCCTGTTTGAACGTCTCCTTGCCCAACATTTTGATCGTGTTGAGACGCTGATCGAAATTGTCCCTCGTGATCGGGCAGCGGGTGCCGCCCCCCGGCACACCGAGAATATTACCGTATTCTCCGTCGCTGGCCATGACACAGCCGAGCACGCCTCGCCCCAAACGATCAGCGGGACGGCGGCCCAGCACGGTCGCCCCCGCGCCGTCGCCGAAAAGAACGCAGGTGTTCCGGTCCGTCCAGTCTACCATGGCGCTCAACTTTTCCGCGCCGATGATGAGCGCGTATTTGATCGCACCGCCTTCGATCATGTGGCGGGCCATCTCCACCGCATACAGGAACCCGGAGCACGCGGCCGAGATGTCCATGCAAGCCGCCCGGTTCGCGCCGATGAGCTTTTGGATCACACAGGCCGTCGCCGGGAAAAACATGTCGGGCGACGCCGTCGCCACGAGGATGAGGTCGACCTCGCCCGCCAGGACCCCGGCGTGTAACAGTGCGGCCCGCGCCGCTGCGGCCCCGATGTCGCTGGTATGCTCGCCCTCCGCCGCGATGCGGCGCTCCTTGATCCCCGTGCGGGAGGTGATCCACTCGTCCGTGGTTTCCACCATGGTTTCCATCTCCGCGTTGGTCAGGATGCGGGCGGGCAGGTAGCTGCCCGTGCCCAACATCGAGACGCCCGGCCCCCTGCCAGCCGTCGCTGGCTCAGGCGGCTTGGGAAGGCTGTTGGGCACCGGAAGCGTTGGCATAATAATTCTTGATCCCTTCAACGATGTGCGGATTCACCTGCTGGTCAATACTCTCCAGCGCAACCCGAATCGCGTTTTTGATGGCGGTCGGCGAACTGGAACCGTGTGCAATGATGCAGATTCCATCAACGCCCAACAAGACGCTGCCGCCGTAGTCGTCCGCGTTCGTCTTTTTTGCGATGGTCTTGAAAGCTCCCCGCGCCAGGGCGGCCCCGGCCATGCGAACCGGATTTTTCTTTAATTCATGCTTGAGCCAGGAGAAAATGGCGTGCGCCAGTGCCTCGCAGCTTTTCAGCACGACGTTGCCGACGAAACCCTCGCAGAGCACGACTTCGACAGGGTTCTCGAACAGATCGTGCCCCTCGACGTTCCCACGAAAATTCAACCCGCTCGATTTGAGCATCTTGAAAACGTCTTTCGTCGCTTCGGTACCTTTATTCTCCTCGGAGCCGATGCTCATGAGGCCGATGCTCGGGTTTTTGTAACCGAGGACATGCTGCGAATACACCGACCCCATGATCGCGTATTGCAGCAGGTGGTTCGGCTTGGCGTCGGGATTGGCCCCGGAGTCGATGAGCACGAAAAGATTGCTCTCGGTCGGGATCGTGGAAGCGATTCCCGCCCGTTCCACCCCTGGCAAAGTACGGAGCTTGATCGTGCTGGCGGCCACAGCAGCCCCTGTATGCCCGGCACTAACGATGGCATCCGCCTTGCCCGCCTTGACCAAATCGACGGCCCGGCTGACCGACGAATCCTTCTTCTTACGCACGGAAGACACTGCCTCGTCGCTCATGTCCACAACCTGACTGGCGTGAACGATTTCCACCCGGGCATCGTCGCACCCGATCCGCTGCAACTCTGCTTCGATGGCAGACTTATCACCCACGAGGTATAGCTTGCTCAGATGCACGTAAGCATCCAAAGCCTGCGCCGCACCTTCGACGATATTACGCGGGGCGAAATCGCCGCCCATCGCGTCAAGAGCAACCTTCATCGGTTCAAGCGGAACAAACGCCTCATCCGAGCGGTTCGCCGCCGTGAACCTTGCCCTGTGTTTCTCGGATCAAACCTGACTTCCGCGTGCGTGGACAGAGCCTCAGGCTTCGATAGTCAGCACCTGCCGCCCTTTGTAGTAACCGCAGGAAGGGCAGGCAATATGCGGGAGCACCCGGCTGCTGCACTGCGGGCAGCGGCTGAGCTGCGGCGCATGCCAACGATTGGCAGCGCGACGGGTACGCAGACGCATTTTCGAGGTTTTACGTTTAGGAACTCCCATAGGACAAACTTTCTCTTCTCGGCGGTTAAAAAATCAGGGCTGCTTGGACGGCATCTTGAGCTGGTCGAGCGTTTCCCAGGCGGAAGGCGGCAGGGAAGCAGCGTCCGAACTCTCACCCGGCGTAGCTATTTCCTCCTGCGTCTTCAGTCGACCGGGGCATACTCGCTCGCCCGACCAATCGCAATGCGGGTAGGCGGGCAAGGCGAGGATAATATCCTCTCGAAGCTCCGGCGTCAAGTCCACCGTTTCCTGCGGGGGCCGTTCGAGTTGCAACGCGACCTCCGGAACGTGCAAATCGTAGGCAAACGGTTCCGTGCAGCGCACGCATTGCAGTTCGAGGTCCAGAGACAGTTCACCGGTAGCCCACACGCCGTCCGAAGACGCGCCCACATCGAGCGAATAGTGCATCGGCCCCAGCGGGCGAACGTGGTCCTCCGGGGGCAGCGCGAGAAAGTCAGCAGCCTCCTCGCCTTCCAGGTGCATTCCCTCGTCCGGGATCTGTCGCAGGTGGATTTTCATGGCAGCGGTTTGGCGGGCTGTGGGTATTTTTTCCGTAACGCCACGCCTACACAATCTGGCACGAAACTGCTCACGTCGCCACCCAGACGGGCGATTTCCTTGATGATGCGGGAACTCAGGTACGTGTATTCCTCCTTGGGCATGAGGAAGATGGTTTCCACGCTCGGCTCCAATTTGCGGTTCATCAGCGCCATCTGGAACTCGAACTCGAAGTCCGACACCGCGCGCAGTCCCCGGATGATCGCAACCGCTCCTTCCTTTCGGGCGTAATCCACGAGCAAGCCCTCCAGCCGCACCAGGCGCACCTTGCCGCCATGCTTGGCCGTGGTTTGCGTCAGCAAGTCCTGGCGTTCTTCCACCGTGAACAAAGGTTGTTTCTGACTGTTGACCGCCACGGCGACCAACACCTCGTCGAACAACTTGGCCGCGCGCTCGATCACGTCCAGATGACCGTTGGTCACCGGGTCAAAACTGCCGGGGTAAATGGCGCGTCGCATCACGAAATTTTTCGCCCCACTTTGTTTGAAGAGAAACTACCAGAGGGCGTCTGTGTTGTAACAGCAAAAGCTACCTATGTTGAAACGAATTCTTACCCTGTCACTCATCGCTGCGGGCGGCGTGTTGTCGCTGAGCGGTTGCTCCACCACCGTTGCCGTGCGCCCTACCCCAGCGCCGGTCGTGGTGTACCGTGACCGCCCCGCCCCGCCGCCGCTCATCGTCGAGGAATACAGTCCGCGTCGCGGCTACGTTTGGGTTCGCGGACACTACCGGTGGGATGGCCATCGCTACGTCTGGATTCGCGGGCACTACCGCGCGGTTTGAGGCGTCTTGGAGGAGCAAGCCGCCTACTCCCATTCGATGGTGCTAGGCGGCTTGCTGGAAACGTCGTAACACACGCGGTTGACGCCCTTGACTTCGTTGCTGATACGTCCCGAGATGCGTCCGAGCAGTTCGTAAGGCAACCGCACCCAGTCCGCCGTCATGCCGTCCTGACTCTCCACAATGCGCAGGGCAACCGTGTAGTCGTACGTGCGCTCGTCGCCCATCACGCCGACCGAACGGATCGGCAGCAGCACCGCAAACGACTGCCAGACGCGGTAATACCACTCGCTGCTTTTCATCTCGTTGACGACGATGGTGTCGGCATCGCGCAGAATGCGCAGCCGTTCCGGCGTAATCTCCCCCAAGATACGCACCGCCAACCCCGGCCCGGGAAACGGCTGCCGGTGGACGACCTCTTTGGGCAAACCGAGTTGCAACCCGACCTGTCGTACCTCGTCTTTGAAAAGTTGTCGGAGTGGTTCGATCAGCTCGAAATTCATGTCTTCGGGCAACCCGCCGACGTTGTGGTGGCTCTTGATGAGCGCCGCAGGGTTGCCGGAAATCGACACGCTCTCGATCACATCCGGATAAAGCGTTCCCTGTGCGAGGAAACGATGATCGTTGCCCTGATCGCCCTTGCGCAACTCGACGGCGGCCTCCTCGAAGACGCGTACGAACTCGTTGCCGATGATCTTGCGTTTCTGCTCGGGGTCGGTGACGCCCGCCAACTTCGTCAGAAACCGTTCCGATGCATCCACCGTTCTGAGCTTGATATGGAAGTTGTCGCCGAATAGCTTTTCCACGGCTTCCGCCTCGTTCTCGCGCAGCAGGCCGTTGTTGACAAAAATACAGGTCAGTTGGTCGCCGATGGCTTGGTGCAGCAGCATCGCCGCCACGGACGAATCCACCCCACCGCTCAACCCGAGGATCACCCGTTCGCTGCCGACCTTCGCGCGGATTTCCCCGCAGGTTGTCTCGATGAACGACCCCATCGTCCAATCCGGCGAGCAACCGCAGATGTTATAGAGGAAATTCTGCAACAGATCCCGCCCGCGCGGCGTGTGTGCGACCTCCGGGTGGAACTGCAAGCCGTAAAATCGCCGCTCCCGGTCCTCGACCGCTGCGAACGGAGAATTCTCGGTATGCGCCACCGTGCGAAATCCTGGCGGCAGCTTGGTTACCTTGTCGCCGTGGCTGTTCCAAACGTCGAGTTTCGGCGGTAGCCCGGCGAACAGCGGACAATCCGCCGCTTCAATGTTTAGCACCCCGGCCCCGTATTCGCGTTTGGGGCTGCTCTCGACCACGCCGCCGAGATGATGAAACATCAGCTGCTCGCCGTAGCAGATGCCCAGCACCGGCAGCCCGAGCGCAAACAACGCCGGGTCGGGCTGCGGCGCGTTTTCGGCGTACACGCTTGCCGGGCCGCCCGAGAGAATGATCCCCCGAGCGCCCGTTGCACGAAGTTCCTCCGCCGGGGCGTCGAAACGCATGATCTGCGAGTACACGGAGCATTCCCGCACGCGCCGGGCAATGACCTGCGTGTACTGCGAGCCGAAGTCGAGAATGAGGACCTTCGATCCCTGAAACGGTTGTTCGGGCGTGGTCATGCGCGGATCAACAAAACGCCCCTACTTCTTGACAATGAACACGTCCATCGGGTCGCCGACCTTGAGCTTATCGACATGCTCCATGCCGTTGTCGAGCACTTTGCCGAACACCGTGTACTGCATGTCCAGATGCGGCGCGTCCTTGAGCACGATGTAAAACTGGCTGTTGGCCGAATTCGGATCGTTAGTCCGGGCCATGGCCAGCGTGCCGCGACCGTTCTTGTAGGCACGATTCACCTCCAACGGCAGCATCCCGTACTTCGACCCGCCGCTGCCGGCGCTGACGTGGTCGGTCTTGCTCTTGGGATCGCCGATCTGCGCGACGAAGTTCGGCACGATGCGGTGAAACTTTTGGCCATTGTAGAAACCTTCTTCCGCCAACTGGAGGATGCGCTCGACGTGCTTGGGCGCGGCGTCGGGAAAGAGCGCGCAATACACGGGCCCGGCGGGCAGGTCCAGGCGGATGATCGGGTCCTGACGCTCGGCGTATTTCGAGTCGTCGGGGAGCGAGGAAGGGGATTGGGTTTGGCTCATCGACTGACTTACGGGCAAATTCTGGCCCGCGCCAGCGAAAAACGAGTTACCTCGTTCACCGTTGCCTTTCCGCCCCGGAAAGCGTTTAATGACACCATCATGAGCGCGCTGCCCAAACGCTACTTCACGCCTGAAGAATACCTGCTGCTCGAAGAACGCTCCCCGTACAAGAGCCAGTGGGTCGACGGCGAAATCTTCCCCATGGGCGAGGACACTTCCGGCGTACCCTCCATGATGGGCGGGGCGGCCCCCGGCCACGTGCTCATCACCGGCAACCTCAGCTTCAGCCTGATGCTCCGTTTCCGGGGTCGCCCCTGCCTGGCCTTCGCTAACGACCTGCGCGTGGCATCCTCACCCGGCGGCATTTACACCTACCCCGACGTGATTGCCCTCTGCGGCGAACCCCACTACGACGAATCCTCCAACCCGCCCAGCCTGCTCAACCCGCAGGTCGTCATGGAAGTGCTCTCGCCCTCCACCGCCGCCTTCGACCGGGGGGAAAAGTTCATGCGCTACAAAGGGATCGATTCGCTGACCGACTACGTCCTAGTGTCCGTCGACAAGGTCGAAGTCGAACACCACGCCCGCCAGCCTGGCGGCTGGCTCTCGCGCACCTACGATCAGCTGACCGACCTGCTGCGCCTCGCCAGTGTCGGGTGCGAAATTCCCCTCGCCGAAATCTACGACAAGATGGTCCCCCTCGCCCGCTGATGTTCCGTGCACAGCGCGGTATTCTGCCAGGCGCAGTACGGAAGCGGAGCTTCCCGAGCAAATACATTTCCAAGCGCGAGTTTGGGAGCGAGGGAAAGCGAGCAACGCTTCCGCGAAACGTCCCGATGAAAACCGAAGACCGCTATCTGAAATTTGTGCGCTGGAGGGAGGCCGACAGCCTTTACGTGGGCCACTGCCCGGCCCTTTTTTCGTGGGGCGGCGTGTGCCACGGCGCGGACGAGGGGCAGACTTACCAGCTGTTGGGCGAACTGGTGCGCGAGGAAGTGACGCAGCTCATTGCCGACGGCAAGGATTTGCCCGCCCCGACCACCCGGCCTATGCGGGAGCTTGCTCGGACGTGAATTCCGGGCGGCGGGGGTGTCCTAGATTCTCAAGTGCAAATTGGGAATAATGGAACTACGCCGTTGGATGCGTCAACGCGTCAAGCTTGTTGAGCATAGCTTGAAAGTTTTGAGGATGAGCACCCATTTTTTCGAGAACCTCAATGCCTCCGATTGCGCATATTGCTACCGTCGTGTTATCCATCGGCGCAAGATTATCCAAGTAACCACACACGGCTTTAAAGGCGCCATGCGTGAACTTACAGTAAAGACGATAATAGGTGCCATACTGCGCCTTCCAACCAATACATTGCATAAGGTCAAAAAAGCTCACTTCTTTTTCGATCAGCATATGTGAGGGATAAGCTAATTGGTAATCGCGCTTGAACTGTTTCCAGTCAGCTTCGATATCGCGGAGTGCTTTTGCGGCATCAGCCTTTGCGACATCGCATAACCATTTTTTGTCCTCACGCCTTTCCGTAAATGCCACTCTGAAGAGCAGCTCTGGATTTCGTTCGATCGCCTGCAACTTTACAAACGTTTCGAACGCAGGGCGGACAAGTTGTTTAGATGCATCAAATCTCCGGCTTGACCTCAGGCAAACGTATCCTTCAACAATCTTGTTGATGTGCGCAGCATTGAAGAGTTTATATCGTTCAACGAGTCCAAGCGTAGGGTGGCCGATAGATTTGAGAGCATTTTCCAAGGCATCCTGTGTTTCAGAAAGGAGTTGTAACGACTGCATTTCAAAATCACCAATCACCATA
>CAXSED010000007.1:0-44612 GCA_964236475.1 uncultured Chthoniobacterales bacterium | reverse complement strand
ATCACCATAGAACCGATAATAAAGGGATATCGACTCGCAATCTACTACGCTTTATAGTTATTCCAGCAAGCTCTCGATTTCCTCGAAGCTGAGGGTTTCGAGCAGCGGCTCGTCGCTTTCGCGCTCGACAAGGCTCGCGGTGAGTTCCTTCTTGCGGTTTTGCAGGGCGAAGATTTTTTCCTCCACCGTGTTGCGGGCGATCAGACGGTAGGCCGTAACCACGCGCGTCTGGCCGATGCGGTGCGCGCGGTCGGTCGCCTGCGCTTCGACCGCCGGGTTCCACCACGGATCGAAGTGGATCACCGTGTCCGCGCCCGTCAGGTTCAGGCCCACGCCGCCCGCTTTCACGCTGATCAGAAAGGCCGTGATGCTTTCGTCGGTCTGGAAACGCTCCACCTGCGCGGCGCGGTCCTTGGGCTTGGTGGAACCGTCGAGGTAGCAGAAGGGCGTGTCCTGCGTTTCGAGGTGCGCGGAGAGGATTTTCAGCATCGACACGAACTGGCTGAAGATCAGGACCCGGTGGCCGCCCTCGCGGATTTCGGTGAGGAGTTCGTCGAGCAGGGCCAGCTTGGCGGATACCCCGGCGGGACGCACGCGGCGGGCGTTGGCAGCGGGGTTCGCGGAGGGGGTGTCGTCCGATTCGTCGGCGTCGTCGGAGAGGCCGGTGGATTTCGGGAGGGCGTCGGGTTCGATGCCGAGCAGGCGAAGGTCGCAACAGGCCTGGCGCAGACGCAGGAGCGCCGTGAGGACGAGCATCCGGCCCGCGCCCTGGTTTTTGTCGCGGCGGGCGGTGTCGAGCTTGAGGCGGGATTGTTCGAGGAGCTGGCGGTAGACCTCGGTTTGCGCCGGGGTGAGGTCGCAGAAGGCGGTCTGCTCGATGCGCGCGGGTAGGTCCTTGGCCACGTCCTTCTTCAAACGGCGCAGGAGCACGGGGCGTAGGCGGCGTGTGAGGCGTTCGCGGGCGGCGACCCCGGCGGGGTCGCCGGGGCGTGCGAGGGGTAGTTCGTAGCGTTCGCGGAAGTCCCGGCGCTGGCCGAGGTAGCCGGGCAGCGCGAAGTGCATGATCGACCACAGGTCGCGCACGGAGTTTTCCATGGGGGTGCCCGTTAGCACGAAGCGGTGCTCGCTGCGGAGCGCGCAGGCGGCCTGGGCGACCTGGCTGTCGGGGTTCTTGATGTGGTGGGCCTCGTCGAGCCCGACGCTCAGGAAGTTGTGGGCGCGGTATTTGTCGAGGTCACGCCGCAGGAGGGCGTAACTGGTGATGACGAGGTCGGCGGCGGGGATTTGCGCGAAAAGCGGGGCGCGGTCGGGGCCGTCGATGGCGAGCGTGCGGAGTTCGGGCGTGAAGCGGGCAGCCTCGCGCCGCCAGTTTTCAACGAGGGAGGTTGGGCAGACGATGAGCGACGGGCTGAGGTCGGCGGTGGCGGTGCTGGTGCGGAACGAGGAGAGGTAGGCGAGTGCCTGGAGAGTTTTGCCGAGGCCCATTTCGTCGGCCAGGATGCCGCCGAGGCCGTTGACGGCGAGGAGCTGGAGCCAGCGGACGCCTTCGAGTTGGTACGGACGGAGGACGGCGGCCAGCGCGGGGGCGAGCGGTTGGTCGGGCGGGCGTTGGAGGCGGCCCCGCTGGTTGCGCCATTGTTCCCACGAGGGGGCGGTGGCGACGCCCCATTTTTCGAGGGAGCTTTCGACGTAGGCACCCTGGGATTTGCGCAGGCGGTAAACGCCGGGCGAGGATTGGGAGGGGTCGCAGTCGCGCAGGACTTCCTGGAGATCGTTGAGCGTTTCGGCGGGCAGGACGGCGAGCTTGCCGTTGCGCAGGCGGGTGTGGCCCGCGCCCATTTGCAGCAGGCGCTGGATTTCCCCGGCGGGGAAGCGTTCGCCGCTGCTGCCGTTGAGGGCGATTTCCATCTCGAACCAGTCCTCGCCCGAGCCGCGCACCGCGACCTCCGGGGTGATGATTTCGATCTGCTTGCTGACGTTGGTGAAGCGCGAACCGACCGTGACCTGCCAGCCGGGGAGCTTTTGCAGGCCGGGCATCCCGAGCGCGAAGAAGCGCAGAATGGCGTCCTCGCCGCGCAGAAAGTAGTGGCCGGTGGTGTCGGGGCCGGTGAAGCCCCAGCCGGTGAGGCGTTCGCGGGCGGCGCGTTCAGCGGGGACATTGCGCGTGTGGAGTTGCCCGGGCTGACCGCCGGGGGGCGTGTAGGTGAAGGTTTCGCGCTCGGGCGTGACGCCGATGCTGATGACGCGCTTGTTGGGATACGTGGCCTGAAGGCGCGCGCCGAGCTGGTTGAGCGAGCCTTCGATGGAAACGGTGAATTGCGGCAGGCCGGGTTCGACGCCGGACAAGGTAGGGGCGGCGGGCGCGGCGGATGATTGGGACGCCGCGAGCGGCGGTGCATCGGCGCGCAGCTCGAAGAAGGGTTCTAACTGTGGCCATTCCATGCTGAGAAAAGCTGCTGCCTGGGCCGCAGGCATGCGAATGGATTTGTCCGTCAGGAGCGTCTGGTACGCAGCGGGCAGGCCGGGGCTGATCGGCTGGAGCGTCGTCTGGCTAGCACCGGGACGCAGGAGCCAGGCACGCGCCCCGGCGGAAAGCACGCGGCTGTCGGCGGGCCACTGGACGCTGAGTTCCAGCGCGCCGTCCGATGAAAACCCGGCGCGCAAAAGCGGGCGAAGAGGTGTCCCGTTGACGGCGACCTTCGAGGCGCGGCCCGAGGTCAGCCGGGTGTGTCCGGCCAACACGCCGAGCACTTGCAGGAATTGATCGCGGTCAACGAACAGCATTCCTGCCGGGAGTGTGCTGGTCAGAACCGCCAGTTGTTCGACGATGCGGAAATCTTCCGGCAGGAGCGCGCCGACCGTGGTGCCGGGTGCGCCGAGCATCCCACGCTTGCCGCCGGTGGCGATTTCCAACCCGACAAGAAGCTGGTTTTTGCTCCACGCGGCGGAGAGGTCTGGCGCGAGGATCACGTGCAGACGAGCCTCGGCACCGGCGTCTTCCCGGTAAGGAAGCACCGGCGCGCTGGGCAGCCCCGGCTTCGCGGCGATCCCCTGCCCGCGTAAGTCGGTGGCGGGAAGAGGCGCGGGCGGGTTTTGCCCGGCGAGGATGGCCAAGCCCACCGCCAGCGAGTGCGCACAGATCGTCCCATACTCCCGCGACGGTCGGCAGGTGCAAAGATTCTCCACGTTAGTCGCCGTGAGGATTTTCAGCCCGGAGCGGTATTCACGGCCTTCGGCCTGCACGCTCCCTTGCAAAAGCGGCGGCGACCACTGGGCACCGCTCACCTTGCCGGTTTCGCGCAGGGCCTTGGCATGGCGGATCGCCTCCCAGCCGCCGGCGGTGATGAGAAGTTTTTCGGAAAGCTGGACAGGCGAAACGGAAGCAGGCATGAAGCGGCGCGGAAGAAAAAACGTGTCAACGAGGTTGTAAGCATTCAGACTTTGCTCTACCTCTGCGCTCCCGGCAAACGTCCTCCCATGCACATGAAGCTCATCGCCATCGCCAACCAGAAAGGCGGGGTGGGTAAAACCACCACGGCGGTCAGCCTGTCGGCGTGTCTGGCGGAGTTGGGCTGGCGTGTTTTGCTCATCGACCTCGACCCGCAGGCCAACGCCACCAGCGCGCTCGGCCTGGAAAGCGCGGAAGGACTGAGCCTTTACCGCGCCCTGGTCGGGGAGACGGAGATGGCCGAGCAGGTCCTGCCCACCCGCATCGACAATTTATTTATCATCCCCGCTGATCTTGATTTGGCCGGTGCGGAGGTCGAAGTGGCCCGGCTGGAAAACCATCTCGTGCGGCTGCGAGAAGTGATCCGGCCCATCCGCGAGGATGCCCCGTTCGACTTCGTGCTGATGGACTGCCCGCCGTCGCTGGGCATCCTCATGACCAACGCCCTAGCGGCGGCGGATGAGTTGCTGGTGCCGATCCAATGCGAATACTTCGCGCTGGAAGGGCTTTCCAAGATCGTCCAATTGGTCGGGCAAATCCGCGACTGCGGGGCGAACCCGGAACTTTCCATCGGCGGCATCCTGATGACGATGTTCGATTCGCGGACCAACCTGAGCATGCAGGTGGTCAGCGAAGTCCGGCGGCACTTCGAGGCTATCACCTACCAAACGGCCATCCCGCGCACGGTGCGTCTGGGTGAAGCTCCCAGCTTCGGCAAGACCATCCTCGAATACGACGGGAGCGGCGTGGGCGCAAAAGCTTACCGCCGCATGGCGGAAGAGTTCATCCAGCGGCAGCGTGGGGAAATGATCGTGCCCCGGCACGACGAGACGAAAGAGGCAGAGCCGGAAGCGACGTGATTTGCTTCCAACCCGGCTCTTTGCGATGTTGGCAGTGGAATATCCGCCTTTGCCCTTGTCGCGCCACCGCTCCATTGAACTCTCCGCTCCTCTTCTTCTGGAAGGGTATCGGCGGGGTCTATTTCCGATGGCACTCGATAACGGCGAGATCGGCTGGTTTTCGCCTGATCCACGCGGCATCATTCCGCTGGAGAAGGAAAAGTTTCACGTCCCGCACGGCACCCGGCGAGCACTGAAAAAGCGTCCGTTCGCGTTTCGGATCAACGCGGATTTCGAGGCGGTGATCCGCGCCTGCGCACGCCGGGCGGAAACCTGGATCAGCGAGGAAATCATCCGCTCCTACCGCGATCTGCACATGCTCGGTTATGCGCACAGCGTGGAATGCTGGCTGAACGATGAACTGGTCGGCGGCCTGTACGGCGTGGCCCTGGGCGGGGTGTTTTTCGGGGAGTCGATGTTTCACACCGTCACCGACGCCTCCAAGGCCGCGCTCGTGGCCCTGGTCGAGCGGCTCTGGGTACGCGGCTACAGTCTTCTGGACATCCAGTGGACGACGCCTCACCTGAGGACATTCGGCGCGCTGGACATTCCGCGCACGGAGTACCTGCAACGGTTGGACGCCGGCTTGCGGCAGCCGCGCGAATTTGTGTGAAAGCATCCAGTGGAAACGACTTTGATCCCCGGAACAAACCGTTCGTCCTTTCGTAGCCACCTGCGGCGTGTCTACCGGCCGTACCACTGGTATGCTTGGCTCCTGATCGCCGTCGGGCTCGGCGCCACGTTGTGGACCCAGTTAAAGCCGAGGCATTTGTTTTTTGAGATGGTGCGCGTCCCGGGCGGAGTTTGGGTCGCTAAGTACGAGGTGACCCAAGCGCAATACGAGGCTGTGACGGGCGAGAACTCCAGCGAGTTCCGCGATCCTGACAAACCAGTAGATAGCGTTAGTTGGGATGACGCGGAAGCCTTTTGCACGAAACTCACCGCGCAAGAACATGCCGCGGGTCGTCTGCCTGCGGCGGAGGAGTACGAACTGCCGACGGACGCCCAGTGGGACCGGTTCTCCGGCACCACCGGCAGCGCGGACGCCGTGCTCTCACTGACCACTCCCCGGCAAGGCACCGAACGTGTCGGCATGCACGCCCCAAATTCCCTCGGCCTGTACGACGTGGTCGGCAACGTGTGGGAGTGGACCCGCGACTGGTACAACAACGACATCCGCCGAAAAGATTCCAACCGTGATTTGCCCGGCGTGCCGACGGACGCCGAAGCGACCGCCCAAGGGCCAGAGGAGACTTTCAAAGTGCTGCGCGGCGGCGCTTGGGATACCGGGCCCGCCGACCATTTCAGCCTCGCCAGCCGGTTGCGCTACGCCCCCGGGATGAGCAATTACCGGACGGGATTTCGTTGCGTCGTGATCAGCGCGGAAGGCAAACGACCATGAGGCGGCTCGTCAAATTAAACGTGGCGGCAGATTCCGCAAAAGGTGGTACATCGTTCCAATCGCCACCTCTGCCCCGGCGTTGAAGGCACGCCGGTACGGCTCGCCCCAGATCGCTTCCAGTTCCAACGCGCGCCCGGCGATAAAGTCGAGCAGCGTACTCGGCAGATAGCGGCCCATCTCGGCGGTGCGTTTGAACTGTCCGTCCGCGAAATCGGTGGGGATCTTGTACCCGAGTTTCCGTCCGGCGGCGATGATTTCGTCCATCAAACGGCGGGTCAGGTAGGCCAGCGCATCGTCGGCCAGGAGATCGGCGGTGGAAACCGGGACCGCGTCGGCGGGACGCTGGGCGGTCGCCAGCAGCGTCATCCCGTTGAAGGGGATGTTCCAAACCAACTTGCGCCAACGCGCCTCGGCCAGATCGGCCACGACGCGCGCCGTGACTCCGCACCGCTTGAATTCCCAGGCGATGTCGTGCGTGCGCGGCAGCGGATATCCGCTGAACTCGCCCAGCGCGATGTTGCCGTAGCCCTGATGCTCGATCACGCCGGGCGCGGTTTTATTCAAGCACACGAAACACAGGCCGCCCAGGACCCGGTCCGCGCCGTATTTTTCCGCCAGCAGTTCCTCGTTGCCCAGACCGTTCTGAAGCGTCAGCAACAAGGTGTTCGGCCCGAGGAGGGGCGGCAGGATTTCCGCCAGGGCGTCGTTGGCGGTCGCTTTGAGTGCGATGAGCACGAGATCGACCAGACCGATTTCGTCCGTCGAAGCGTGGGCGTTTACCTTGGCCACTCGGAAACCTTCCTTCCGGCTTTTGACCTGCCACCCGAACCGCCGCAACGCCGCGCGCTCGACTTCCGAGCGCACGAGAAAATGCACGTCCCGTCCGTAGTGGGCGAGCTTGGCGCCATAGTATCCGCCGACCGCTCCCGAGCCAACCACGGCGATGCGATACCGGGGTAAAACGTGTCGGGACGCCATGGCATTTATCCCGCGTTGCCGTTGGATTTCCAAGGACGCGGCAGGCCTTTTGCCTCGAAGTAATCGCCGCCCTTCGCTACAGGGTCGTCCGTGCCCCAGGGAATTGCTTTGTCGCGCTTAGCCAGCAACGGGATGTGTTTAGAGCAATGGATATACGCTTCTTCCACATGGACGAGCACCCACCGCTCCGGGCGCGGACTGCCATCTGCTTCCCGCGCCACTTGACGGAGGCTAGCAGGGAACGGGGCGTCCACTGAAAGCAACGCGTCGTTTTCGACGATCCGGGCGCTGCCATTGACGTGGCACCCTACGGTCGAACCGAAAAAATCGACGAGCAGCAGTCCGATGTTCGGGTTCTCGCTCAGATTCCCGAGGCTCGCCATCACGCCGTTGCCCCGGTACTCGGGATAAGCCAGCGTCCGCTCGTCGATGACGTGAACGAAGCCGGGCGGCCCTGTCCGGATCGTGCAATCGCAGTGCCCGGCAGCATCGGCGGTGGAAACGAACATCATCTCGCGCTCGGCGATGAAAGTGCGCATGCGATCGTTCAGATGGTCGAGCATCTGGTGATCGTAAAAAGCGCGCGCCCGCTTTTCGGTGCCGTGGACACGCTGGAGCGTGTGTTCGCCGTTAGAGCCCGGCAAGACGTGGTCGCGGTTTTCGGGGCCGGGTTGCGTCATGGCGGGAGGCCGTTCAGACTGCACAAGGAGCCTGCGCTGAGTGCGCCGCTTCCACCGTGGCGGCGATGCTGTTGCGGTGCAAGCGGGCGGTGTTAGCAAGTTCCCGGTTGTACCCGCCGCCATAGAGCACCGCGAGCGGCACCTTGCCCGGCACAAAGAGCGACAGCACAAAGGCGTCGCGCTCGGTCATGTCCCGGAGCGTGAGCTGCATCTGGCCGAAGCGGTCGTTTTGGTGGGGGTCTGCTCCCGAGAGCCAGACCGCCAGGTCCGGGCGAAAAGCTGCCACGGCGTCCGGCAAGCTGCCACGGAGCTCGTCGAGGTACGCCGCGCCGGAAACGAAGCGTTCCAGGCCCACGTCGAGCGACCCCGGCACCTTGCGGCTGGGATAGTTCGCGGCGACATGGATCGAATAGGTGAACACGCGCGGGTCGCTACCCAACAGAGCGTGTGTCCCGTTGCCTTGGTGGGCGTCCGTATCGACCACCATGATTTTCAGGTCGGGATACTCCGCGTGCAAGTCGCGCACGCCAACCGCCACGTCGTTCAACGCGCAGTACCCCTCCCCGTGGTCCGCAAAAGCGTGGTGAGTGCCACCGGCCAAGTTGGCAGCGACGCCATCTTCCAGCGCAGCGCGCATTGCCCGGCGCGTGCCCTCCACCTCCCGTGCCGACCGCACAAAGAGTTCCGGCGAGGGCGGCAATCCGAGCACGGTTGCTTCTTTGGCGGTCAGGTCGCCCCGGGTGAGACGGTCCAGATAATCCCGCGTGTGTACCCGCTCCAAGTGTTCGCGGCTGGCCGGTTCGACCTCCACCACATTGCCCGGCTCAATGATCCTGCTTTCGAGCAACATCCCGTGCGCCTGCGGGAACTTGCTCATCGGGAACAGATGTCCTTCCGGCAGCGGTAGGAAATATCCGGGCGAGTAGAAGCAGCGCATGGGGAACGACCCGCCCCCCCCGGCGGCCGGGTCCGGCAGAGTTAGGGTTTCGAGGAACCGTCAGTGGTTTTCACGGCGTCCGGTGGAGCAAGGGGTTCCGAACCGGCGACGGGATGGTGCAATGCCTCCTCACCGGCCTGCGTGCCGGTGATCAAGCGCGAACCCCGGTAAAACGTCAAGTAATTGAAAATCCATTCGCCCGCCACCGCGAAACGGTTGCGAAACCCGACGAGGTACATGATGTGGACCCCCGCCCAGATCACCCAGGCGATGAACCCGCTGACGTGCATGAAGTTGAGGTCGCCCACCGCCCGGTTGCGCCCGATGGTCGCCAGCGTCCCCTTGTCCCAGTAGTGGAATTTCATCGGCTCGCCGCCCGCGATGGTTTCCAGGATGCTACGCGCCGCGTGGCGGCCCATTTGCATCGCCGTGGGGCTGACTCCAGGCAGGGGTTTGCCTGTCTGGTGCGAGAAATTGGCGAGGTCGCCGATGACCTGCACCTCCGGGTGCCCCGGGATGGTCAGATTTTCGTTGACCACCACCCGCCCAGCCTTGTCCACGGGTGCGCCGAGCGATTTGCCCAGCGGCGACGCCGCGTTGCCCGCCGCCCAAATGACCGTGCGCGCCGGGATGAATTGCCCGCCTTTGACCTCTACGCCCTCCGCCGTGACGTTGGTCACCGCCACGCCCTCGTGGACCTCGACCCCGATCTGTTCCAACTGCTTCTTGCCGCTGCGTGACAGGTCTTCAGGGTACGCTGCGAGGATGTGTGGGGAGCCTTCGATCAAGATGACCTTGGCGGCAGAGGACTTAATGTTCCGGAAGTCTTTGGACATCGTGTGCCGGGCGATTTCGCTGATAGCTCCGGCCATCTCCACGCCGGTCGGGCCGCCGCCCACGATCACGAAAGTCATTGCGGCATCCCGCTCGTCCTGATCCACCGCTTTTTCCGCGATCTCAAAAGCCACGAGCAGCCGCTTACGGATGTCCACAGCATCGGTCAGGTTTTTTAGACCCGGGGCGAATCGCTCCCATTCGTCGTGGCCGAAGTAGCTGTGGCGAGAGCCGGTCGCCAGGATTAGATAATCGTATTCGACCACCAAATCCTCGGTGATGACTTTTTTGCCTTCCACGTCGATACGCCGGACCTCCGAGAGCAGCACCTCGACGTTTTTCTGGCTGCTGAAGACCTCGCGCAGAGGCCGGGCGATGTTTGCCGGAGTCAGACCGGCGGTCGCCACTTGATAGAGCAGCGGCTGGAAAAGATGGTGGTTGCTACGGTCGATCAGGGTTACATTGACCGCTTCGCCCTTAAAAATTTTGGTGGCTTCCAGGCCGCCGAATCCGCCGCCGATGATGACAACGCGAGGCAACCCGCCACCGTGCTGTTTGGCGAGAAAGGAGACCGGCAAGTCCACGTCGGGCGCGGAGCGGGCAAGCGAGCTTTCTTCCAGGGTGTCGTTGCTCATAATGGAAACAGTACGCTGCGTCTCGGGTCGATGGATTTCGTAGAGTATCGTTTCACGGGAAATATCGAGCTTGTGAAATATTTCACAAATAGAACTTGCACCACCGGACGGACAGAAATTACTTTTAGGAAGTCGGCTCCTCGCTGACCGTCCCTTTCCTCTTCGCTTCCCATGGCATTGCGCACCACCGAAATCGAAGCACCCGACACCCTCGCCCGTACTAATGCCTCGCTCGGCAATCTGCGCGAGACCACGGGTGATATGATCGGCGAAAAGATGACGTTGAACATGGGGCCGTCACATCCGGCAACCCACGGGGTTTTGCGGCTCGTGCTGGAACTCGACGGTGAACTGGTGACGAAGGCCACCCCGGACCTCGGGTACCTGCATCGCGGCGACGAAAAGATCGCCGAGAACATGCAGTACAACCAATTCGTGCCCTACACGGACCGGCTCGACTATCTCGCGCCGCTGGCGAACAATGTTGCCTACGCATTGGCAGTCGAGAAGCTCATGGGCTGGGAGCTGCCACCGCGCGGCAAGGCGTTGCGGGTGATTTGTTGCGAGATGGCCCGCATTTCTGCCCATCTGCTTGGCCTGGGAGCGTTTGCGATGGATACAGGTGCCCTGAGCGTGTTCATGTACACGTTCACCGAACGCGAGAAAATTTACAATCTCATCGAGCAACTGACCGGCGCGCGCTTTACGACAAGCTACACCCGGATCGGTGGCCAAATTCGTGACCTGCCGGAGACATTTCCTGCCCAATTGCGCAAGTTCTTGAAGGAGGTGGTGCCGGTCATCGACGAAGTGGACGGCCTGTTGACCCGCAATCGCATCTTCGTGGATCGGACCAGGGACGTGGGTGTCATCACGAAAGAGCAGGCCATCGCCTTCGGACTGTCCGGGCCGAACCTGCGCGGTTCTGGGGTCGATCACGACCTCCGTAAAAAACACCCTTATCTCGATTACCAGAATTACGATTTCGATGTGGCTATCGGCTCCGCTGGCGATTGTTACGACCGTTATCTGGTTCGGTTGGAAGAAATGCGCCAGAGCGTCCGCATTCTGGAGCAGGCTCTCGACCGGATGCCGGACGGCCCGATCAACGTCGTGGACGGAAAAAACATTTTGCCGCCCAAGCAAAGCGTGATGATGAAGATGGAGGAATTGATCCATCATTTCATCGTGGTGACGCAAGGGATCGAAGCGCCGCCCGGCGAGGTTTATTTCGGCGCGGAAAATCCCAAGGGCGAGCTCGGCTTTTATATCAACAGCCGCGGTGGCGGCGTGCCTCACCGGCTTAAGATTCGCGCGCCTTCCTTCGTCAATCTGAGTATCTTGCCTACGATTTTGCCGGGCCACATGATGAGTGATGTCGTGTCGATCCTCGGGAGCATGGATTTTGTCATGGGCGAGTGCGACCGTTGAACGCGACAAATCGCCGAGTTCGAGTACATTCCCGACGACGAAATTCCTCCCCCAACCAACCTTTATGAAAAAGCTGATCCTTCCCCTCTTCAACGCCGCCCTGTTGTTCACCGTCGTATTGTTCGGCGTGACCGCCTGCGACAAGCATGGCAACGCGGACGTGCCGCTGGTTCAATCGAAAGTCAACGCGGCGAACGCGGCGAAGATTCAGCCAGGGATGACCCGTACGCAGGTCGTAGCCATGCTAGGCGAGCCGACCAGTTCCGAGGTGAAGGACATGGTGATCTTCAAGAAAAACACCGTCAACTATGTGGACGGCAAAAATTCGATTTCCGTCGTGTACAAAAACGACGAGGTGCAGGAAAGCCACAGCACGTTCGGCGGTGACGCGGCCACCTCGACCACGACCACTACGACGAAGACGGAATAGCTGATTTTCCTCCCGCGATGGACATTCCCGCCGAACTGGAACAGAAGATCGACGAGGTAATCACCCATTACCCGGTGTCCAAGCGCAGCGCCGCGCTGCCGCTGCTGCATCTGGTGCAGGAGCATTTCGGTTTCGTCAGCAGCGAGGCTGCCGATTGGATCGCCGCCAAGCTGGAAGTCCAACCGATCAACATTCTGGAATTGGTGACTTTTTACCCGATGTTTCGTTCCGAAGCACCGGGCAAGCATCACATCCGGGTCTGTCGGACGCTCTCCTGTGCGATGGGCGGCTCCTACCGGCTGATGGATGATTTGTGTGAACTCACGAAGATCCACCGGCACACCCACGGGGGCCACGGCTCGCCGGTGACGGTCGGCGAGGACGGCAAGTACAGCATTGAGTTCGTCGAGTGTCTGGCCAGTTGCGGCACCGCGCCGGTCTGCATGGTAGACGACGATTTTTACGAGAATGTGAGCAAGGAATCCGCCGCCGAAATTCTTGCCAAATACGCCTAGTTTCCAAATTCGACCATGGTTTCGCTCATCAAACAACCGCACCCGCGCGAGCGGCGGATGATCTTCAAAAACGTGGATCGTCCCGGCTGGAAAACGGATATTGGCACTTACATCGAAGACGGCGGCTACGAGGACCTGAAAAAGGCCTTCACGATGCAACAGGCGGACATCGTGAACGAGGTAAAAGCTAGCGGGTTGCGCGGCCGCGGCGGCGCGGGTTTTCCGTGCGGCGTGAAGTGGGGCTTTATCAAACAGGACAGTCCGAAGCCGATCTACTTGATCTGCAACGCGGACGAGTCCGAGCCGGGCACATTCAAAGACCGGTACATCATCCATCAGGACCCGCACCAGTTGATCGAGGGGATGATCATCTCCTGTTTCGCAGTCAACGCGCGGCTGGCGTACATCTATATCCGGGGTGAATTTCCCGAAGGTGCGCGCATTCTAGAGCGTGCGCTGACCGAAGCGCGGGAGCGAGGATTCTTGGGCAAGAACATCCAAGGGTCCGGTTTCGACTGTGAAATCTATGTACATCGTGGCGCGGGCGCGTACATTTGCGGAGAGGAAACCGGCTTGATCGAATCCTTGGAAGGCAAACGCGCCTATCCCCGCATCAAACCGCCTTATTTTCCGGCGGTGCTCGGCCTGTACCAGTGTCCGACCATCGTCAACAACGTGGAAACGCTTTGCCATGTGAAACACATCGTTCACATGGGGGGAGCCGAGTACGCCAAGATCGGCCGCCCGAACAACACGGGCACCCGCCTGTTATGTATCAGTGGCGACGTGCAGAAGCCCGGATATTTCGAGGTCGAACTTGGGTCGCTGACGATGGGCGAGGTCATCAACGATCTCTGCGGCGGCATGAAGCCGGGCCGCAAGCTCAAGGCGATTATTCCGGGCGGCAGTTCGGCCAAGGTTCTGAGGGCGGACGAGAAATTTAAGATCAAGGAAAAGGGACCGGACGGCACGATGCTGGATAAGGAGATCGGCATCGAAGACATCACGATGGATTTCGACACGCTGGCGGCGGTCGGGTCGATGGCCGGTTCAGGCGGCGTCATCGTGATGGATGATTCACGCGACATGGTCGAAACCTTGGCGAACATCAACGAGTTCTATGCGCACGAAAGCTGCGGCCAATGCACGCCTTGCCGCGAGGGTTCGCTTTGGATGAAAAAGATCACGACCCGGATGGTAGCTGGCGAGGGTGCCAAACAGGATCCGACCGTGCTCAAGAGCGTGGCCGACAACATTGCCGGCAAGACGATCTGCGCGTTCGGCGAGGCGTGTGCGTGGCCGACCCAGAGCTTCATCGCCAAGTTCAGAGAAGAATTCGACGCCAAGTCCCAGCGGGACGTGAAACCGCGCGAGGTTTCCGACGGCGTCGCGCTGCAAAATGGCCGCCCGGTCTTGGTTTACGACCATGAGGTGGCCACGGCATCGGCTGGCGGCGTGCCGAAACCGGACGCGCCTTGGGAATTGTCCAACGACAGCAAATCCGGCGAGGTTTAGCACTTTTCATCAGGTATCGACATGAGCAATCCCACCACGACCACGGCTCCCCCGCCCGTTCAACTGTTGAACGTGCAGGTTGACGGCGTCTGGCACCAGTTTCCCAAGGGCACGCGGGTCATCGAAGCGTGTTCACAAGCGGGCAAGTATGTGCCGCGCTATTGCTACCATCCGAAGTTGTCGTCACCAGGCAATTGCCGCATGTGTCTGATCGAAATGGGCATGCCCAAAATGGGCGCGGACCGCAAGCCGCAACTGGACTCTGACGGCAAACCCGTTATCAACTGGATTCCGCGCCCGCAGATTAGTTGTGCCCAGGATATTTCGGAAGGCATGGGCATCCGCACCGATTCGCAGATGGCGCGCGAGTGCCGCCAGGGGGTAATGGAGTTTTTGCTGATTAATCACCCGCTCGACTGTCCGATTTGCGATCAGGCAGGTGAATGCCGGTTGCAGGAATTCAGCGTGGAATACGGCAACGACAGTTCGCGTTTCCTTGAAGAAAAAGTACACAAGCCCAAGCACGTTGATCTTGGTCCGCGCATCGTTCTCGATGATGAACGCTGTATCCTGTGTTCGCGCTGCATCCGCTTCTCGAAGGAAATTGCCAAGGACGACGCGCTGGGGTTTGTAGAGCGCGGCAGTTACACCTCGTTGACTGCGCATCCGGGGCGGCGTTTCGACAACAATTACACGCTGAACACCGTGGACATTTGTCCGGTAGGTGCGCTGACCTCCAAGGATTTCCGCTTCAAGATGCGCGTCTGGTTTCTCAAGGAAACGAAGAGCATTTGCACGAGCTGCGGAACCGGTTGCAACACGGTTATTGGCAGCCGCCAAGAGACTGTTTACCGACAGACGCCGCGCGAGAACAACGAGGTGAACTCGGCGTGGATGTGCGATTACGGACGTCTCAATTTCCATTACCTGCATGACGAAGGCCGCTTAACGACGCCGCTTTTGCGGCAGTCCGACCACACCTTGGCGGCGGTTGACTGGAAACAGGCGTTCAGCAAAGCCGCCGCGCAGTTGCGTGAGTTCAAGGGCGAGGAAATCGCCATTATCGCCAGCGGACGCGCGACGAATGAAGAGCTATACATGACCCGACGCTTGGCCCATGCGCTCAAGTGCGAGTTAATGGACATCGTTCCCCGATCCGGCGAAGCGGACGATATTTTGCTTAGCGCGGACCGCAATCCGAACACGAGCGGCGCAAAGTTGCTTGGCGTGGCACAGAGCACGCCGGGGTCACAGCTAGGAGCCATCATTGATGGCGTCAACACGGGGAAGATTCATGCGCTGGTTTGCCTGGGCGAAGACGCTGCCGAACATGGAGCGAGCGTTCGCGCTCTGGAAAGTTTGCCGTGTCTCGTGACGATGGGCATCCTGCGTAACGCAACCACGGCGGCGGCAACGGTGGTGCTCCCAAGCGCGGGGTTCGCGGAGAAACGCGGGTCGATGATCAATCTCAAGGGCCGCCTGCAACGACTCAACCGTGCCATCAGCGCCCCGGGCGATGCTCGCGAGGATTGGGAAATTCTCCGTGACTTGGTCAAAGAGCTGACGGGAAACAATGGGCTTTACATGCTCGAAGATCTTTTCAAAGCCATGGCTGCCGACACCCCTGCCTTGTCTGGTTTAAGCCTGAGCAAAATCGGAGACCTGGGAGTGCAAGTCATCCACCCGGAAACGCTCAAAGATACTCCGATAGCGCCGATTGAACGTGCGACCGCCTTGCAGCCGACCTAGAGTCTCCGTGGCCGCTTTCACCCAAATTTACTGACATGGATTGGCAGTTTACTATTTTTGCGCTGGCCAAAATCCTTGGCGTCATCTTCCTGGTGATCCTGCCGATGGTTTCTTACACGGTTTACGCGGAACGCCGTGTCAGCGCGCTCATCCAGGATCGTATCGGGCCGAACCGTACCGGTCTGCCGACTACGCTGCTCGGTTTCAAGACGGATTGGCAGCTACCTATCCTCGGTGGCATGGGTCAACCCATTGCTGACGCGGTCAAGTTCCTTCTGAAAGAGGACTTTACCCCGTCACACGTCAACAAATTTTATTACTGGCTGGCACCTTGCCTAGCGATGGTTCCCGCCATTCTGACCATCGCCGTGGTTCCGTTCGGTAGCACGTTGCCTGTCCCAGTGCCGGGCCAAGGCTGGGTGCAAGTGCCCATGGTGATCGCCGACGTGAACATTGGCGTGCTGTTCGTCTTTGCCGTGGCCTCGCTCGGCGTGTACGGCATCGTGCTTGCCGGTTGGTCGTCAAATTCCAAATACCCGTTTCTCGGCGGGGTCCGGTCGACTTCCCAGATGATCTCCTACGAGTTGTCGCTCGGTCTCTCGATCATCCCGCTCTTTTTAATCATGGGTGAGTTGAACCTGCCCAAAATCGTCGAGTATCAAATTCATCATGGCTGGACCATCCTGCCGTTTACGAATCTCCACGACTTCCTGCCAGGGTTGTTCGAGCACCATTCCTTTCGCAATTTCGTGAACTGGCGGGCGGTCCTACTGTGGGTCCCGATGTGCATCTCGTTTTTCATCTTCACGGTCTCGATCTTTGCTGAGACAAATCGGTTGCCGTTCGATTTGCCGGAAGCTGAAACCGAATTGGTCGCGGGTTACCACACGGAATATTCGTCGATGAAGTTCGCCCTGTTTTTTCTGGGCGAATACGCAGCGATGATCACGGGCTGTTCGCTCATCGTGACTCTGTTCCTTGGCGGTTGGCATATTCCCTTCGTCCCCGATGGCAGCGCACCGGGTTGGCTCGGGGTCTTCTGGGGTTTGGCGAACATCGCCTGCTTCTTTGCCAAGGTGGCGGTCCTTCTCTTGTTTTTCATTTGGGTGCGCTGGACATTGCCCCGCTTTCGTTACGACCAACTCATGCACCTAGGCTGGGTCATCTTCTTCGAGGTAGCGCTGGTGAATATCTTCATCACCGCTGCCATTCTGGC
Organism: uncultured Chthoniobacterales bacterium; assembly: GCA_964236475.1. Classification (GTDB taxonomy): domain Bacteria; phylum Verrucomicrobiota; class Verrucomicrobiia; order Chthoniobacterales; family SZAS-18; genus CAHJWO01. The sequence continues at coordinate 27,943 of CAXSED010000007.1, read as the reverse complement.
GATCTTTCCCAAATAAGCTTCTGCCTCCATGGCTATTACGATCAAACGACCGAATTTAACGCTCAAAGAGAAGCTCTACGTCCCCGCGATTTTCGCCGGGCTGATGACGACCGCCCGCCATCTCGTGCGCATGCTTGCTGGGAAGACGCATGTATCCATGCAGTACCCGGAAGAGAAGTGGGATAGCCAGTTGCCCTCCTACTATCGGGGCGCGCCCGCATTGGTGAAGGATGAGCATGGACGCGAGCGTTGCGTCGCTTGCCAACTTTGCGAGTTTATCTGCCCACCCCGCGCCATCACGATCAAGCCCGGCGAAATCGCAGAGGGCGACAAATTTCGCAAGGTGGAAAAGTTTCCGCAAGCGTTCGACATCGACATGATCCGCTGTATTTATTGCGGCCTGTGCGAGGAAGTTTGTCCCGAGGCGGCGATCTTCCTGCAGAAGGACTACGCCATCACCGGCCTGACGCGCGCCGAGATGGTCCACGACAAGCAGAAACTTTACGAACTCGGCGGCCTGAAAACCGGGTTGGTTCACAAGTGGAACGACAAGAAGTAATCGCCGTTGCTGACCTCTGCCCAAGCTATGAGTCCACTGATTTTCTGGGTTTTCGCTCTCGTGATGCTGATTTTCGGCGTCTCGGTGATCGCGCAACCCAACCCGGTTTCCAGTGCGCTGAGTCTGGTGGTCAGCTTCATCGCCTTGGCGGCACTTTTTGTTTCGCTCGATGCTTTCTTCATCGGGATCATCCAGGTTTTGGTCTATGCCGGAGCGGTGATGGTCCTGTTTCTTTTTATCATCATGCTGCTGGATTTGCGCGCCGGGAGCCGCCGCAAGGCGCATCCGGCCACGATCATCGGCGGCGTTTTTATTGCGTTGGTTTTCGTGGCGCAGTTGTGGCAGGTGCTCCAGTCATTTCCTGAGGGCCGCCGGACAGCACCGGTGCTGCCCGGGCCGGTCAACGATGTCCAGGGCGTTGGTCACACGTTGTTCACGAGCTACAACTTACCTTTGCAAATCATCGGTGTGCTCGTGCTGGTGGCGACCATCGGAGTGGTCGTGCTGAGCAAACGCGAGTTGGAATAGTCCTGCCCTTCGCCCATTCGAGCTGTTTTTCCTGTGGTAACGTTAAACGACTACCTTCTTGTCAGTGGTTTGCTGTTCGCCATCGGATTTGCCGGGGTGTTGCTGCGGCGCAACATCATTGTGATTTTCATGTGCCTGGAGCTGATGCTCAACGCTGCAAACTTGTCGCTGGTGGCCTTCTCGCGCTTCAACCTGACACCCGCCAACACGCCGAATTACGACGCCCAGGTGCTCGTGTTTTTCATCATCACCGTGGCGGCGGCGGAGGTGGCGGTGGGTCTGGCGATCATCGTTGCGCTCTACCGGGCACGGCAAACGGTGCAGGTCAGCGACATTAACAAGCTGCAATTCTAAGAAGATCCGCCCCGCCGCGATTGCTGTCCGTCTGTTTCCGGTGTTTATGAATCACTCGCTTCCCTGGATCATCCTTTTTAGCCCGCTGGTGTCGGCGTTGGTCATCTTGTTAGTGACACGTGGCCAGAAGACGTTGAGTGCTTACGTGTCGGTCGCGGCGGTGGGGATTTCGTTCGTGGCGAGTTGCATCCTACTTGGAACGCCGAACCACAATCCGCATTTTGCCTGGATCGATTTCTCGCCTGCCTTACTGATCAATTTTGGCGTGGCGGTCACCGATCTGAGCAAAACTATGCTCATCGTTGTGACGACTGTTGGCCTGTTGGTGCATGTCTACTCCCTCGGTTACATGAGGGAAGACCGCGACATGGCACGTTACTTCGCGGGATTGTCGCTGTTCATGTTCTCGATGCACGGCATCGTGCTGGCCGACAATTTCGTGATGATGTTCATTTTCTGGGAACTCGTCGGCGTAAGTAGTTATCTACTCATCGGCCACTGGTACGAGCGGCCCCAGGCAGCTGATGCCGCGAACAAAGCGTTCCTCGTCAACCGCATCGGTGATTTTGGTTTCATGGCTGGCATTCTGATGCTTTGGAGCATCACCGGGCAAATTGATTTTTCGCAACTCGCGGTGACGATTAACGATGCCACGAAAGAACCAGCGTTCCAGACCCATTTCGTGCCCTATCTGACGGTGGCGATGCTGCTGATATTCTGCGGGCCGATGGGCAAATCCGCGCAGGTTCCGCTGCATGTGTGGTTGCCTGACGCCATGGAAGGCCCGACCCCGGTATCGGCGCTGATCCACGCTGCGACGATGGTGGCTGCCGGTGTCTACCTGCTGGTACGGATATCGTTTTTGCTGGCTTGGGTACCAATCACGCAAGAGGTGATCGCCATCGTGGGAATCACGACGGCTGTGCTCGCCGCCTTGATGGCCACCCAGCAGAATGACATCAAACGCATTCTCGCTTATTCCACCTTGTCGCAGCTTGGCTACATGGTGTGTGCTGTCGGCGTGGCAGCCGGTGGTGCAGCGATGTTTCACTTGTTCACGCATGCCTTCTTCAAGGCGTTACTATTTCTGGGCGCGGGAGCAGTGATCCATGCGCTCCACCATGAACAGGACATCTGGAAGATGGGTGGCTTGCGCACCAAGATGCCGGTGACGTTCTGGACCTTCCTGCTTGGCACGCTCGCGCTGATGGGTTGCCCGTTTTTGAGCGGCTTTTATAGCAAGGATGCCATTCTCGAAGCCATGGCCCGGGAGCATCCGATCATCTGTTTTTTCGGGCTTTTCGTGGCGTTTCTAACGGCGTTCTACATGACGCGGCTTTTCGTGGTCGTCTTCCTGAACCGGGCAAGCTCCAAGGAAATCGACCATGCCCACGAAGTCCCGGCAGTGATGTCGTGGCCTTTGGCCATCCTGGCGGTTCCGGCGGTGATTGCCGGGTACGGACCGGTTGCCCGGCGGTTCGGCGTGAGTGCGGCAGAAGCTGCTGGCGCGACAAACCTGGGGGAAGGGCGCCTGTATGCCGTGGTCCCCTACCTGGCGATTGGAGCGTTTCTGCTGGGAGCCTTTGTCGGTTTCGTGCTGTATCGAGGGCGGACCCGTGACCCCATCAACATCGCCCTGCTGAAGCACAAATTTTACTTCGACGAATTTTACGCTGCACTCATCCGGGTGACCCAGGATGCGTTGGCTAGCGCGAGCGCATTTTTCGACCGTTGGGTGATCGACGGAGCCTGCGTGCGAGGCGTGAGCGGTGCGACGTGGGGCACCGGATTCGTCCTGCGTTTCATTCAGGTCGGGAATCTGCAAGCGTACGCCTTTTTCTTCGGAATGGGTGTTCTCGTACTCATCTTTCTCGCCATCTGGTCCTAGCCTCCTTTTTGCCGGCTTTGTACGCACCCCTCGGCATTTTCCCTGAAGCATAATGACGGCCAATCCTATTACCACGATGCCTGCCAGCGAAAGCGTGATGCCATTCATCTTGCTCGTCCCGTTAGTCGCAGCCGTTCTGGTGTTACTGGGTGCGCCCGCGCGCCGGACCTCGCTCGCAGCGACGGCTCTGAACTTCCTTCTGGTGCTGGTGCAATGCGCGCTCTACCACGGAAAGTTCGCCTACACGCTGTTCGAGGTGATCCCGTCGATGGACCTTAAGTTCCTCGTGGGTCTCGACGGTTTGAGCCTCATGATGCTGTTGCTGACCTCGGTGGTCACGCTTAGCGCAGTTTGGGTCACGCCTAAGATCGAGCACGGCGAAAATGCCTTCTACAGTTGCCTATTGTTTATTTCGGCGGGTGCCGTGGGCGCTTTCGTTTCGTTTGACCTATTTTTCTTCTATGCGTTCCACGAACTCGCGCTGATCCCAACTTTTTTGCTGATCGGGATCTGGGGCCACGGCGAGAATCGTGAAGCGGCGGCGTGGAAAATCACCATTTATCTGGCGGTCGGCAGTTTCATTCTGTTGCTCGGTCTGGTGGGGTTATATATCAGTTTGCCTCCGTCACATCGCACTTTCGATCTGACGAAGATGCTGCTGCTCGCCCCCATCGCGTCGTCAGCGCAACGCTGGATTTTTCCGCTCCTCCTCACGGGCTTTGGCATCCTGATCTCGCTCTTCCCGTTCCATACGTGGGCACCTTCTGCCTATGCCGCTGCACCGACGCCCGCGACGATGATGCATGCGGGCATTCTCAAAAAGTTCGGCCTTTATGGTCTGCTGCGGATCGCCGTGCCTTTGCTGCCCATCGGGATGCAGCATTGGATGAACGTCTTGTTGCTGCTGCTGGTCGGGAACATCCTTTATGTGGGATACGTCACCATCGCACAGAAGCGTCTCGACATGATGCTCGGTTATTCGAGCGTGATGCACATGGGCTACATTTTTCTGGGCATTTCCAGTCTCAATATCATCGGTTTGAGCGGTGCAGCTTTGATGATGTTCGCCCACGGGTTATCCATCGCGGTGCTTTTCGCGGTGGCGGGTGAGGTTCGCGCTCGGACCGGCACGATGCGCCTCGACGAACTCGGCGGTTTGGCCCGCACCATGCCTTTTCTGGCGTTGGTGTTCGGTCTGGGGATGTTTGCGTCCATCGGTCTGCCCGGCTTTGCGAATTTCGCGTCCGAGGTCATGGTTTTTTTCGGCGCGTTCCGCTATCATGCCCTCCATTATCAGGCTAGCCTGCTTTCCGGTGAGTTGATGTCGGTCGATAGAATACCGGGGACGCATGTGGTCTTGCCTGCGGCAGCCACCACGGCGGATCACCACCAGATTGCCACCATTTGCGCTCTTTGGGGGGTAGTCATCTCGGCGGTGTACATGTTGCGCGCCTATCGTCATGTTTTTCTGGGCGCGCTCCGGCCCGGAGTCACGGCGCATGAAGGAGTCGCCCAAAGCACGGTTGGCGACATGGTTGGCAACCAACGCTGGGCCTTGGGATTGCTGGTGGCTGGCTTGCTGATCGTGGGTTTTCGGCCACAGGCCATGCTCAACCTGATCACTCCGTCACTCTCGGTGCCATCCGCTGCGGACACAGGGTTAAGTTCCGGCGTGGATCCCACCGCCCAGCAAACGCCGCGGATAGCCAAAGCCATCAGGGGTTGATCCGGAAGCTTTTTTAATCTCTGCCATGAGTCCAATCTCGCTGGAAATTGCCGTTGTGATTTTAGGGGTGCTGTTGTTGTTCATCGAGATGTTCGCCGACCGGCTGGACAAGAAAAACCTCGCGTGGATCGGCATTGTTGGCCTGAGTGCCGTTTTCATCCTCAGCTTTTACGCGACAATACCGCCAGATGCCCCGTCGGCGTCGGGCATTGCGCCATCGTACCACTCGTTTTACAGCAGTGACGCCCAGGCCATGTTCTTCAAGCGGTTCGCGCTGTTGACGACCATCGTCGTGCTCATCCTGTCCGTGAACTACCTCGGGGTGGTGCGAAAATTCACCCCTGGCGCAACCGCTCAAGGCGGTCTGGGCGAGTTTCTGGCTTTGCCGGTGCTGACCTGCGCGGGGCTGATGTGGATGGCATCCGCCGTCGATTTCGTCATGATCTTCGTCTCGCTCGAACTCGTGACGATTTCCTTTTACGTGCTCGTTAGCTACACCCGCCGCAACGCCGCCTCCCTGGAGGCCGGAGTGAAATACCTTGTCCTTGGTGCGCTCTCAACTGGGTTTTTCGTCTACGGTATCACCTGGATTTTCGGGATCACCGGCCAGACGAACTTGGAACTCGTCGCGGCATTTTTAAAAACCTATCACGGCAGCCCAACGCCGTTATTGTTCAGTTTTGTACTTTTGACCATCGCGCTCGGTTTCAAGATTGCCGCTGTGCCGTTCCAGATTTGGGTGCCCGACGTTTATCAGGGTGCACCCACGCCGGTGGCGGCGTTCCTGTCGGTCGGTTCCAAGGCTGCCGGATTTGTCGTCTTCATCCGGGTGCTCAACGCGTTCTCCGCCGCGCCGGCCATCCAGGGCAAGATGGAGTTGATCCTGATCGTTATCGCTGCCGCCACTCTCCTGTACGGAAATCTCGCGGCCTTGCCGCAAAACAATCTGAAACGGCTGCTGGCTTATTCCAGCATTGGGCACGCGGGTTATTTGCTCATCGCCGTGGCGAGCGCAGCGAATCAAGGTGCCAGCGATGCGGTCACCTTTTATCTCGCGGCCTACCTGCCGATGACCTTGTTGGCCTTCCTGGTGATGATCGTGGTCGCAAATGAATCAGCCGGAGATGACATCGCCGATTTCAACGGGCTGTCGCGCCGGTCGCCTTTCTTGGCGTTTGCCATGCTTATGGCCATGGTTTCCTTAGCAGGGTTGCCATTTACCGCTGGTTTCATGGGCAAATTCCTGGTTTTTCAAGTTGCCATCGAGCAGGGTCATTATGTGCTTGCCGCGCTGGGCATCCTTGCGGTGGCATGCGGATTTTACTACTATCTCCGCGTGGTCCGTGCGATGTACTTTCAGCCAATCAGCGTCGGACCGGATGTTTCGAGCACAATCCCTGTCGGACTTTTAACGCGTGGGACGATTGGATTACTCGTCGCTGCCATTTTGATCCTTGGCGTATACCCTGCGCCGCTCCTTGGACATTCTGGAGAACGGGTGGATCCAACCACCACCCGGATGCTTCCAGCTTCTGCCCCGACGGCTCGCAACCATGTGAGTCTCCCTTCTCAGTCGCTCAGCTCCACGTTCCAATAGGCCACATCGACGAAGTGCTTCCAGCTTTCGTGGTGTTCCCCGCCCCACGTCAGATGGACGAACGGTTGCCATTTGGGACATTTGGGCTTGCGGATCAATGCCATGTGGACCTCGTGCGCCAACTTGTTCCCTTTGCGCGTGTTGCACCGGATACAGGAGCAAACCACATTTTCCCAGGTCGTCAGGCCGCCCTTGTCGCGGGGGATCACATGGTCAAGGTTCAGGTCGGCCCGGTCAAACAGTCGACCACAATACTGGCAAATGTTATGATCCCGCTCGAAAATGTTGTGCCGGGTAAACTTGACCTCCTTCTTGGGCAAACGATCAAAGAAGAGCAGGACAATGATCTGCGGTACGCGGATGTTCAGCGATACACTGTGCAGCATGACCGGCTCGGGTGAACGGACCGACAGGTCACGCCAACTGGCGAAATCATGCGTGAAATAATTCTGGCCGGCGTCCGCGTCTACGACCTGCGCATGTCCTTCGTAAAGAAGATTGAAAGCGCGTCGGGCACTGCAAATGTTGACGGCTTGCCACAGTCGGTTAAGGACGAGAACGGGACTTTCCAGGACGCTTTGCACGCGAGGCAGTACCGGCGTGGCTGGCCGGAATTACCCGGCAAATTAAAGCCCCTTATTTCGGCTGTCAACCAGTGGCAGGTTGTGTTATTACATTCCAGGCTGAGAAGTTCGTCTGTCGGTTCCCCCATTCCAGTTTCCAGACCCTCGCTTTTTTCGAGCAGTGAAAATTTTCATGATTCGTTCCGGCATTTGCCGTTCCAGGGCTTCAAACTGTGGTTTGCTTCTGGTCCCGTACGCCTGTGCGGTGTTGGCTTGCCTCGCGTCTTTTACCGTTGTCCGGGGACAAGGAATTTCCGAGGCTCATACTGCGTCGGAGAACAACGGGGCCGGTGACCCATCGGAAACGTTTTTGAAGGCGTTTACCTCCGTGCAGCAGGGCGAAAAGCTGGAGGCGGACAACAAACTGCGACCGGCTTTGGCGAAATACCGGTTTGCTGCCGGTCTGCTCGACCAGTTGACGCAGACCAATCCTAATTGGCAGCCGCTGATCGTGAAGTACCGCGTCCGCAAGACGACCGAGGACATTCACAAGCTGGAGGAAAAACTCTCGGTGCAAGGAGGCGCGGACCATCATTCCGCCCCGGTGAATTCTGCCGCGACAAGCGCGGACGAAGACCTTCCCGTGCCGGACAACGTTCCCTCGCCGAACACTCCCCGCACTCTACCGGCTGCCCCCGCCGCGCCGCCGGACCGGGAAATTATCGACCGTTCGACCTCCATTCTCCGCGCCAAGCTGGTCGACACCCAAAGCCAGCTCAAGACAGCCCTGAACGCGTTGGCCATCGCGCAGAAGGACAAGCAGGAAATCGAATTTCAATTGAAATCTGCCCAGTCCAGCGTCAAAACCGCGCAAATGCGTTTCGAGCGGACCAAGGCGGACCGCGATGAACTTCAGGCGCAGATCGACAAAACGGAGGCACGTCTCAAGGAAGCGCTGGTCAAAAACCCCGATGCTGCCGATACGCGAAAAGAATTGCGCGACCAGTTGGCCGCCGAGAGAAAATCGCTGGTCAAAGCCAAGGCTGACGTTGAAGAAGCTACCAAGGACCGTGACGCCCTCAATGCCAAGATCAAGGAGAATGAAGAACGCAACGCCTCGCTGACCAAAGAACGCGACGCCGCCGTAGCCAAAAACAATCTCACCGATGGCGCAGCGCAAAAGATCGAATCGCTCCAGCTCGAAAACGAAACTTTAACCAAGAAGTTGACGGCGGCGGAACAATCCATCGCCGACCTCACCTCCGAGTCGCTCAAAAAGAAAGAAGAACTCGACGGGATGCAGAAAGAGTTGACTGCTGCCCGCGATCAATTGGCCCAAAGCCGCGACCAGAAGGACCGCTCGGACACCGCGATCACCGAGTTGCGCGAGCAACTGGACCAGAACACCAAACTGCTCGCCGAAATGAAGGCCAAAGGCCAGACCAGCGAGGACTTCGAGCGTTTGACGAAGGAAAATGCCCTCTTCAAAGACCTCGTGCTGCGCCAGCTCAAGGACCAGGCCCGCCGGGAGCAGGCGCGGAAACTCGTAACCGACGAACTGGAGCGTCTGTCGGTGCAATCCAACGTGCTGACGCAACAAGTCGCGGAATTAGGTCGCCCCAGCGTGCAGCTCACCGACGAGGAACGTGCGTTGTTCAAGGACCCGCAATTCGGCCTGTCCGACTCCGCTGATCCAACCGCGATTGTGGCGAACATCACGGCGGTCAAACCCAAGACCGCATCTGACGCCCCAAACCCTTCCACGAACTTAGGGGAAGCGACACCCGCTGATGGTGGTGGACCGCTGCCGGCGGGCAGCACGGCCGCAAGCGCGGCCCAAGCCCCCGGAGTCGAGACGAAATATCATCCGCCGGTCGGTGAGGAGTTGCAACCGTTAGCCCGCGAAGCCAATGAGAATTTTGCCCGTGCGCGATACGTCGAAGCCGAGACGGTGTACAAGAAGATGCTCGCCCGCGAGCCGATGAACCCCTATCTGCTAACCAACCAGGGCGTCGTTCTCTTTCGCCAAGGCAAGCTCAAAAGCGCGGAGGTTGTCCTCAAAAAGTCGGTCGGTGTCAAACCCAACGATTCGTTCACGCAGGCTACCCTGGGGATCGTGTATTACCGCATGGGCCGCTATGACGATGCCATGACCTACCTCACGCAGGCGATCACCATCGACCCGAAAGACGCCATGGCGCACGCTTACCTGGGCATCACGTCCAGCCAGAAAGGTTGGCCGGAAGCGGGGCTGGAAGAGTTGCAGAAGGCCGTCGCGCTCAACCCCAATTATGCCGACGCTCACTTCAACATCGCGGTCATCTACGCCACCAATCAGCCGCCTTCCAAAGACCGCGCGCGGGAGTCGTACAAGACCGCCATTTCGCTCGGCGCGTCGCCCGACCCCAACCTGGAAAAACTGATCGACCAGAAGAATGGCCGTTAAGAGCATGTCCGCCACCGCGCAACGCACCCTGCAAATCCTGGCCGAAGTCGCCGACACCGACCGGATCTTGACCGAACCTAATCTGCCCTTATTCGATCTCGGACTGCTGGATTCTTTGGGAATCGTCACGCTGATCACCCGGTTTGCGGAAGAATTCGGAGTAGACATTTCCCCCGCCGAGTTCGAGCGCGAGGATTGGTCAACGCCAGCGGAAATCGTCGAAGACATGGAACGGCGCGTGGGTGCCTGATTCGTCGTCCGGAGTGTTGTGCGGTTGGCAATGGTTCCATGAAAGGCGAGGCCGAAATTCTCCCGGGGCGACCCGTGAACGTCTGCGCGCACGGATTTTCCGCTTTGGCCGCGCTGATCGTGGCAGGGGTGCTCCTCGCCGGGGTGCAGCGGTACGTGGAAAACGGCTTGCCCCGGTCGATGGCGGCTTTCGCTTCGCAGCCTTCGCCGGTGAAATTGACCGGCAACGTGCTCCAGACCGATGCGTTCGAGTTTCCGGCGACGCTACCGATTTATGGCAGTTCGGAGTTGGATCGGCCAGCCGCCAACCGACCGGACGAATTTTTCAGATCGCGTCCGACCGGCTTTTCGGTCTTCCCGGTTGGCCGGGGCGGCACGACCTGTTTGATGATCGTGCAAAAAGTGGCCGCTGTCGGCCAGGTTGCGCGCGGGAAAAAGGCGGTGATCTTCCTGTCACCTTCGTGGTTCGCCAAGGAAGGGGTCGGCGAAAACGCCGTGGATGCGAACCTGACCTCACCGCAACTCGGCGCGTGGCTTTTCAACTCCGGGTTGAGCCTGCCGCTCCGGCAATGCGTGGCTCATCGACTGCTGGATTATCCGGACAGCTTGCGGCAAGAACCCTTGCTTGCCACCGCTCTGCGTTGCGTGGCCGAGCCGACATGGACCCATCGACTGAATTTTGTGCTGCTAAAACCGTTCGGTTGTCTGCAAAACGCTTTTTGCCGACGGCTCGAATACTGTGCCATTCTTCGAGAAATGTATCTGAATCGGGCGTCTAGAAAAAGTGCTCCAGCGGCTCCGGCTGTCGGCATGCGCGCCGGTGAACCGGACTGGACACGGCTCGCCGCCGACGCCGAAGCGGCAGATCGGGCACATGACGACGGCGCCGTCTATAGTGCCACTAATGCCCTGCTGCCCGTGCGCCGCCGGGCTGATCACATCCGCGTGCAACCACCCGGGAGCCGCGACGACGATTTCGCGACCAAGGTTTTGGCTTCCAAGGAATTTGGCGATCTTCAACTGCTCGTGGACGTGCTTAAGGAACTGGGTGTGGACGCCCTTTTTATCAGCCAGCCATTTAATGGCGTCTACCGCGACCTGGGAGGCACCACTCGCCGCAGCCGTCAGGTCTATTACGATAAGCTGGCGGGGATGTTGGCGCAGGCTGGCTATCCGCTGCTGGACTTTTCGGACCACGAAGAGGACCGTTTTTTCTTCAACGATGCCGGTCATCCCAGCGCCAAGGCGTGGATTTTCTACGATCAGGGCATTGATCGGTTTTACCACCATGGCCATGGATAACCCGCCCGTCTCCTCGGATGCCCCCGCTGTCGCCCAACCCGCCGCGACGCCGCCGCGCAAACCATCCGGCGTTGATCACCGGCTGGAAGACCTGCTGTTTCCGCCGCTTTACGGCTGGAAACGCTCCGTGATGCTGTTCTTCTACTATCTGGCGATCATCGTCGCGCTGATGCTCATCTATGGACGCGGCGATTTCACCACTGCCCCCTTCATCTACCAGGGGTTCTGATCCAGTCCGTCCCATTTCCGTCAGATGCTGTACCCCGCCACGCAACTTTTCGAGCGCCTTGAACACTGGGCCGACCGGTTTCCAGACCGCCTTGCCCATGTGGCTGCCTCGTCCGGACTCACCGATACGCTGGCCTTCACTTACCGCGAACTGCTTACCCGCGCGCGGGCAGTCGCCGCTCACCTGAGCTGCTGCCTGCCGGATGACGGCTCGCCTGTGATCGTGCTGGGGCATAAAGAACCCGAGATGCTGGCCGGATTCCTGGGAGTTGTTGGCGCGGGCCATCCTTACATTCCACTCGACGACAGCCTGCCGTCACAACGGGTGGAAAAAATCGCCGCCGTCTCCCGGGCGGCCATCACGCTGACTCCGACGACCATCGCCGCGCTGCCGACCGTCCGCACACAGGCATTACGCCCGCCGGAGATGGACGCGCCGTTCTACATCATCTTTACTTCCGGCAGCACCGGGGAACCTAAGGGAGTCATCATCACGGCGGGATGTTTGGACGCTTTTCTGGAGTGGATGCTGGCAGAACATCCTTTTGCGGAAGGGGGCGAAATTTTCTTAAACCAGGCCCCTTTTTCGTTCGACCTGTCGGTGATGGACCTGTATCTGAGCCTGTCGACCGGGGGGACCCTTTATAGTATTACCCGCCGCGAAGTGGCAGATTTCAAGAGTTTGTACCGCTCGTTGGACGCTTCGGGTGTCACCGCCTGGGTTTCCACGCCGTCCTTCGCGCAACTTTGCTTGGTGGAACGCAGCTTCGCTGCTGCACGGCTGCCGTCGTTGCGACTTTTTCTGTTCTGCGGCGAAACGTTGTTGCCCGAAACCGCCGGACGCCTGCTCGACCGATTCCCGGAGGCGGAGGTCTGGAACACCTACGGGCCGACCGAGGGGACCGTCGCCACCACTTCCGTGCGTGTCACGCGCGAGATGATTGCCCGGCCTAGTCCGCTGCCCATCGGCGTCCCCCGCCCCGGTACTGCCATGTATTTGCTGGACGAGAGTGGCGCTGTCCCCCCGGAAGGGGAACGCGGCGAGATGATCATCGCCGGTCCGAATGTCAGCCCCGGCTACCTGGGACGATCCGACCTGACGGCCAAGGCATTCTTCGACGAACCGGATGGCCGCCGCGCCTACCGGACTGGCGACTGGGGTCGGTGGCGCGATGGAATGCTGTACTTTGAAGGCCGTCAGGACGGCCAGATCAAGCTAAACGGCTATCGGATCGAACTGGCGGACATCGAGGCGAATTTCCTGACGCTGCCGGGAGTACGCGATTGCGCGGTGGTGCCTGTCCTGCGCAATGGAGCCGTGCAATTTCTGGTGTCGTTCATCGTGCCAAGCGGCACCGCTCCCGATGATCCGGCGGAAGCCGCCGCCATGACCGACACCTTCCGGGCGTCGCTCGGCAATCGCTTGCCCACTTACATGCTGCCGCGCAAGATTCTTCTGCGGCCATTCCTACCGTTGACCGCCAACGGCAAGGCTGACCGCCGCTTGCTGGCCGAGCAGGCCACCGGCGGTGGCAACTCCGCGAAGTCATGATTCCCTACGCCAGTTTCCTTTACTTCGCACTGGTCGCCTTGTACGTGCTCGCGCCGGTGCTCGTCCTGCGATTGGCGCGACCCGTTGGGCCGGCGTGGCTGAAACAAGGCTGCATCCTGGTGGCGACCATCCTGATGCTTGGCTTGCAATACTACGCTCCGTTCAACGAAAAAATCCCGTTGGGCATTCGACAAATCTGGATTATCGGGATTTACGCGTTGGGCCAATACCTGCTCGCCACGGCGCTCCTGGCTTATCGGCGTAAAATCAAGACAAAATGGCTGGGCTACGTGGCGGTGGGCCTGGCGTTACTGCCGTTGTTGGTCGCCAAGCTGTTGCCCGAGAACGCTTCCACCTCGGCGGCGGGACCGGCGGGTGCCGTGGGGGCGGTGGGCCTAGTGGAATTTCTCGGTTTATCGTATGCTACCTTGCGTGCCGTCGATGTGCTCATCGGCATCCACGACGGCCTGATCAAGACTCTTCCACCGGGCCAGTTCTTCGCGTTCCTACTGTTTTTCCCGACGATTTCCTCGGGGCCGATTGATCGCTACCGGCGTTTTGCAGCCGATTGGTCTACCGTGAAGCCCCGACGCTGGGTCGTGCAGGATTATGATGCGGCTATCCACCGGATTTTCACCGGTTTCTGTTACAAATTCATCGTCGCTCATCTCATCCACGACCAGTGGATGAACAAAATCCCTCCGACACCCACCTTCGGCCATACGCTGTCTTACATGTATGCGTACAGCCTCTACCTGTTCTTCGACTTCGCAGGTTATAGCTCGTTCGCCATCGCGTTCAGCTATGCATTCGGCATCCATACGCCGGAGAATTTCAACCGGCCATTCCTCTCGCGGAACATCAAGGAATTCTGGACTCGCTGGCACATCACCCTCTCGTTCTGGTTCCGGGATTTTATTTACATGCGGTTTCTGCTGACCGCGTTCAAGAAAAAATGGTTCCAAGACAAACGGCACGCAGCGTACGTCGCAAATTTTTTGACGTTCGGAGTGATGGGTTTCTGGCACGGCACAGCGACGCACTATCTTGTCTACGGCGTGTATCATGCCTGCCTCATCACCGGGCACGATATTTTCGCTCATTGGAACCGGCCTCACCCTGACCAACCCGCGCGTGTCTGGGGCGAATCGCTGCCGTGGCAGATCGGGGGAATTTTGCTCACCTGTCACGCGGTGGCATTCGGGTTCCTGATCTTTTCAGGTCGGCGACTATGGTGATCTGCTGTTGGGCGGCCCCACCACCCACCTCGACCGAAACTAACTTAACAACTGCCGCAAGACGTAGGGCAGAATACCGCCGTGCCGGTAATAATCCACCTCGATGGTGGTGTCGATGCGCGAACGCAACGAAACCTCGGTGCTCTGGCCGTCCGCACGGTGAATCACCAGCGTCAACATCTGACCCGGATAGGTTTCGTCACTCAACCCGATGAGGTCAAACGTCTCCGAACCATCCAGCCCGAGCGTCTGCGCGGTCGTGCCTTCCAGAAATTGCAGCGGCAGTACCCCCATACCCACCAGGTTCGAGCGGTGAATGCGCTCGAAGCTCACCGCGACCACCGCGCGCACACCCAGGAGTTTCGTGCCCTTTGCGGCCCAGTCACGGCTGGACCCGGTGCCGTATTCCTGACCGGCGAAGATTACCAACGGCACGCCGTCATGCTGATAGCTGACGCTGGCATTGTAAATCGGCGCCACAGTCCCGTCAGGGTACAGCTTGGTCACCCCACCTTCTACTCCCGGCACCATCAGATTCTTGATCCGCACGTTGGCAAAAGTCCCGCGCGTCATCACCTTGTCGTTGCCGCGTCGGCTGCCGTAAGAATTGAAATCCTTCGGCTCGACTCCCCGCGCAATGAGGTACTGACCCGCCGGTGAAGTCGCCTTGATCGCGCCCGCCGGGGAAATGTGGTCGGTTGTCACCGAATCACCGAAAATGCCGAGGGGACGGGCCGCCTTGATTTCGCTGATGTGACCGGCCTCCATCGAGAAATCGAGGAAGAACGGCGGCTCCTGGATGTAATCGCTATTTTCGTCCCAGACGTAGGTGTCCCCGGCCGTGGAAGGAATCTCGTTCCACTTCGGGTTTTGCTCGGCAAAGTCCGCGTAGAGATGGCGAAACACTTCCGGCTTGAGCGCGACGGCCATCGCTTGGCGGATTTCGTCGAGGCTCGGCCAGATGTCGCGCAGGAAAACATCCTTGCCGTCGCGGTCTTTGCCAATGGGATCGGTAGACAGATTGAGATCCACCCGTCCCGCCAGTGCAAACGCCACCACCAGCGGTGGCGACATCAGGAAATTCGCCTTGATGTTTTGATGCACGCGCGCCTCGAAATTCCGGTTGCCGCTCAGCACGGATGCCGCGATGAGATCGTGTTCGGTGATAGCTTCCTCGATCTTCGGATGCAACGGACCCGAGTTGCCAATGCAGGTCGTGCAACCGTAGCCGACGATCTGGAAACCCAGTTGATCCAGAAACGGTTGCAGCCCGCTCTTGTCGAGATAATCCGTAACCACGCGCGACCCCGGCGCCAGCGACGTTTTCACCGCCGCATCAACCTGCATTCCGCGTTCGACGGCCTTCTTCGCCAGCAACCCCGCGCCGAGCATGACGCTCGGATTGGACGTGTTCGTGCAACTGGTGATCGACGCGATGAGCACGCTGCCGTGCCCGACCTGAGTGTCGCCACGATGAAACTCGGGTTCGTGCGTTTCTACAAGTAAATCGACGGGCGTGGCCGTGGGCCGGTTGGTGATCATCTCCGAGTGACCCACGGTCTCGCCCATCAGGGTGCCGCCGTTGACGACCATGCCAGCGCCGGTGTCGGTCGCGGCGGCGCTGCTGGCAAAAACCTGCGTGGCCGCCGTCGGCTTGGCGTCGGCTTCGAGGTGAACGGGGAAACGTTCGCTCATCGTCGCCGAGTCCTTGCCATAGCCGCCATCGGGCAGCGGACGGTCCATCAACGAACGGAATGCGTTGCCCAATTCCGGCAGATCGAGTCGATCCTGCGGACGCTTGGGTCCGGCGACACTCGGCTGCACCGTCGCCAAGTCGAGCGCAAGTTCCACGCTGTAATCAATCTCGCCCTGACGCGGCATCCCGAACATCTCCTGCGCGCGGAAATATGCCTCGAACGCCGCGCACTGCTCATCGGTGCGACCCGTGGACCGCAGGTAGTTGACGCTCTCCGCGTCCACCGGGAAAAAGCCCATCGTCGCGCCGTATTCCGGGGCCATGTTGGCGACCGTGGCGCGGTCCGTGAGCGGCAACGAGGCTGCTCCCTCGCCGAAGAATTCGACGAATTTCCCCACCACCTTCTTCGCGCGCAGTATCTGGGTGATGCTCAACGCCAGATCGGTCGCCGTGACGCCTTCGCGTAGGCTGCCTGTCAGATGCACGCCCACCACTTCCGGCGTCAGGAAATACACGGGCTGCCCGAGCATTCCCGCCTCGGCTTCGATGCCGCCGACCCCCCAGCCCACGATGCCCAACCCGTTGATCATCGTCGTGTGCGAATCCGTGCCGACGAGGCTGTCCGGGTAGTACAACCGGGTCTTCGCTCCTTCCGCCTCTACTTCCTGCGAAAGCACCCCCTTGGCTAGATACTCCAAGTTGACCTGATGGACGATTCCGATCCCCGGCGGCACGACCCCAAACGTCTCGAACGCCTGCTGGCCCCACTTGAGAAATTGATACCGCTCGCGGTTGCGCGTGAACTCCATGTCCATGTTGAGCTTGAGCGCCAAGGCCGACCCCGCGAAATCCACCTGCACGGAATGATCGACGACCAGATCGACCGGCACGAGCGGCTCAATGATCTCCGGGTTTTTGCCCAGCCGCGCGACCGCCGCGCGCATGGCCGCCAGATCCACTAACAACGGCACGCCGGTAAAATCCTGCAACACGATGCGCGCCACCACGAACGGGATTTCCTCATTGATAGGCTTGGTCGCGTTCCAGTTGACGAGGTTGCGCACATCCTGCTCGCCGACTTTCTTCCCGTCGCAGTTACGCAACACGGATTCGAGCACGATCCGGATGCTGTGCGGCAAGCGAGAAACCGGCCCAACCCCCGCTGCTTCCAGGGCAGGCAAACTGTGGAAGGACGCCGTCTGGCCGTGACCGGGATCGAAAGTTTGGAGGGTCTGGAAGGGATTGAGCATAAACGAGAAAAACCAGTTTAGAGGAATCGACTCGGCGTTGCAACCGCCGCCGTGGCATGTTTGCGGTCGCTTTTTGCTTTACAATACCGGGTCGGCATCGCTAGACGGTGTGCTTGCCATGAGGCATTTTCCGCTCCATCCGGTTCTAAAATTTTTCGCCTTCCTCACTGCCGTGATGCCTTCCATGGCGTCTGCGCAATCTAAAGGCAGCCCGCCCGCCGACGCCCCCGGGTGGGGATCGGTCTGGCTCGAGCCGTCCAATGAGCCAGAGCGGCGGTGGCAGGAAGCCCTCCGCAAGATCAATGCGGCTCAGCAGGCCCACGATAGCCGCGCCGAATTAGGACTCTGCGACAAGCTCGTCGCGTCGATGCCAAGCTCACCCGGCCCCTACATGGTTCGCGCCATTTCGCTCGGTCGTCTGAAACAGTTCGACCGAGCCATGGCCGATCTGGCGCAAGCGCAAAAAATCGCCGACACCGAGAAGCGTCCCGTCGTCAGCTCCAATATTTTGATGGTCCGCGCCAGCGTGTACGAACGCGAGAAAAACTACGAGGCCGCCATCGGCGATTTGCAAGCATCGCTCAAGCTCAACGAGAAAAACGAGCAGGCGTGTAATGCCCTTGCCTGGCTGCGCGCTACGGCTCCCGACCCCGCCGCTCGCAATGGCCCGGAAAGCGTCCGCTTGGCACAAAGGGCCATCGCACTGACGACTAAAAGCGACTATGCCGTCTTCGACACACTGGCCGCAGCCTATGCCGAGGCGAACGATTATGCGCGGGCCGTCGACACGGAAAAACGCGCGCTGAACGCCGGGAAGGAGATCAAGAACGCCACGAAGGCGCAAAAGTTCGAGAAAGACGCCGCCGGACGGCTTCAACTTTTTGAACAGCACCAAGCTTACCACGCCGACCTGCCCTGAACTCTGTTGCGCTTACCGACACCTGACATTTTCCGACCGTCGCGTACTCCGCTGTCGCGGTGTGTTTGATATTTTCGGACCATGGCGAAGCAGCCTTGCATTTTTATGACTCTCCGTTCCTTCTATTTGAACAATCCATGGGTACCCTCCAACCGGTCCGCCCCGGGTAAGAAATCACTTTCATTCTTCTGGGATGGGTGCTGGCAAGCTTATTGGCCATGCCGTTGCCGGGCCGTGCGGAGCCGGGCGCATTGCCGGGCTACGTCATCCTGCCGCTTTCCCACATGGGCCGCGCCAACCAGGCGTGTATCCGGGTGACGATCAACGGTCAACCGACCATGCTCATGCTGGATACCGGCGCCTACGCGACGGTTCTAGACAGCCACTTCTACCAAGGTGTTCATTCCCGGCTCGGCAGCGGGAGCGACAACGAGTTGCCGCCGGAACTTCAGCAAAAAGTCAACGCCAACGGCGAAAAGGCGGATGTCGGCTATATCAGCAGCATGACGGCAGGCGCGATGAACTTCGGCAAGGGTCCGGTGGTCGTCACCGACCTTTCCAAAATGCTGGCTCAGTTCAACAATCTTCACCACGCCGGTACGGTCAGCGGGTTGCTTGGAGAGGATATACTGCACAAGTATTCGGCGTTCATCGACTGGGGGCGGCGTGGCGTCTACTTCAACACCGATCCAGCGAAACGGATGAACGTGGGTCACGCCTTCGTTAATGCCGGCTGGACCGCCGTGCCGATGTCATCGACCAATGGTCGGCACTACACGGTGCAATGCACCATCGAAGGAAAGCCCGTGCGGCTGATGGTCGACACCGGGGCCCAGTTTACCACGCTCCGCTCGGGTGTCATGCCACTGCCCATCATCTATAATCGCGATACCGGCGGTTCCATGGCGCATCTGGCGTCAACGAGCATGACCATGTCCATGATCGGCCTGGATACAATTTCAAATCCTGCACGGCTTGAAAATTGGAAGATCGGCAATTACGTGGTCGCCCGATCGAACGTCGCGGTCAATAAATTTCCTGAGGTTTTCGGGAACGAACAGTCCGCAGGCGAAGGCCCGCTACTGGGGTTGCTGGGCGCGGAAGTGCTCGCTGCCAACAATGCCGTCATCGACATTCCCAACTCCATGCTTTATCTAAAAGCGGGCAGCAGCCGTTGATCCGTCCGGCGAAATTTCTGCGTCTGCCGCAAAAGCGGCTATGTTTGCCCCATGGAAGTTTTGTGGTGGACGATCAGCATGATCTTGATGGCGCTCGGTCTCGTCGGTGCGGTGTTTCCGGTCATGCCGGATAGTCTGTTGATCTTGGCAGGCGCGTTTCTCCACCATTTCACGGTGCAGCCTGCGCACACGGTCGGCTGGTGGACGCTCGGTGTTTTGACTGCGCTCTGCATCCTGGCGCATGTCGTGGACTACACCGCTGGGGCCGTGGGCGCGCGGAAATTCGGCGGGACCCGGTGGGGTGCTTTCGGTGGTTTCTTGGGGGCTATCGTAGGAACGATTTTCTTTTTTCCCGTCGGGCTGGTTCTTGGTCCAGTGCTCGGCGCGATTGGAGCGGAGGTGGTCTTCGCAGGGCGCACTCTAGGACCGGCCACCCGGGTTGGCTGGGGCACCTTCCTCGGTTGGGCTGCCGGGATGATCGGCAAAGCCGTCATTGATCTAACGATGGTCGGCATATTCCTCTGGCAAACCCTGCGGCACGTGGCGTAGGCTCCGCGCTGGAAAGACAGATGATCGCTGGTGGCCGGGATGCTTGTACGGATGTCGTCCCACCAGAGGAAAGTCCGAACACCGCAAGGCATCATGCCGCGTAGAACACGCGGGAGCCGTCGGCGAAAGCCGGTAGCGACGGAAAGTGTCACAGAAAACAAACCGCCCCGGTGATGGTCCGCCAGAATCGGGGTAAGGGTGAAAAGGCGAGGTAAAGGCTCACCGCCCGGCGTGCAAACGACGGGGCACGAAAAACCCCATGAGGTGCAAGACAGAACAGGAGGTGGGTTGCCTGCCCGCGTGGATCGGCAACGAGCCACGCAACCTCCGGGTATTTAGTCGCATCCCGCCCCGTGCGGGAGGCTGTTTCCGTGCGCGGACGCATCCAGATAAATGATCGTCACGGCCTGCGATTTCCGCAAGGAAGGCGCGGGCTGACAGAACTCGGCTTATCGTCGTTCCACGGCGGACGTTTCGCTTCGGCGGAGCGTCCGCCGTCTTTCGTTCAAAACGGTCAACGCCCGAAAAGCGATCCGCTGCCACCCGCCTGCACACGGGAGGAATTCGGATTGCTCAATGCGCGGTTGGCAAAAATATTGTTGTCGCCGTATTGCCGCCACGGACCCGCTGGCACCTCGCTGGCATCGACAAATTTCCACGAGCAAATGTCACGGGTGGAGTTCATCGCTAAGGCATCCCGAACAGCGGGCGATACGTCGAGTCCCGCCCCGCCGTTCAGATTGGGGCGAGGAACCTCGTTGCCGAAGACATACTGGTAATGATCGGTGCGAAAAGGCCCGCAGTCAGACCACTGAGCATACACCACCCGGTTGAGATGCCGGATGGCCACCCAATGGTCTTTACACACGGAATGTCCCTCCTGTTGGAAAGCCTGGTTGAACCACGGAATCACGACTCTCGCCTCGGCTTTGGTCGTGCCTCGGGTGACATCGTTGTAAGGCAGTGCGCAGTAGAACGGATTCTGGCGCGGGATGAACGTGGCGGGAAAATAGCCGCGTCGGTGTGACGAATCAGGATCGTCGAACCCACCGTAGTTCCCTTCCCAATTGGGATCCCAACTGCTCGAATGGTTGGGCGTCGGGTTATTTTTTGTCGGTTGTTCGCCGATGTTGAACACCGTGGTCGTGATGTTCTCCTTCCAAGGGGAACGCGAACCGAAAAGGGAACGCGTCGGTGCGACCGGACTGGTCGTCGAGGGCACGAACACTTGTGGTTCAACCTTTAGCAGCTCGTGTTCGCGCAACATGCGGGCATGTTCGGCGAAATCGGCGGTGCTGGCGTAGGGAGACTGGGCCGAGAGGTTCGCGGCTCCCGCTGCCGCCAAGGCAATCATCACGGTGATGATGCCAGCACGGCAGGGGGAGAGGCGATGGGGAATCGTCTTCACCCGGCTTTCAGTAGGCTCGATGGTGGGATTTGGCAAGGGATTTTTCCCGGCAAGGGTAGGCTTGCCAGGTCCTGGTGAGTGGCGGGACAGGGCTTTACGCTAGGGTCAAACTAAGCAGGATCGCTGCCAACCACCTTCATCAGTACCGCCGCATCAAGGTATCCTGTCGCCCGTGCAGATCGTCAGTGGCCAGATGGTCAAGCGTATAGTGCAACCCACGGCTTTCCCTGCGCTGGAGCGCGCTGTCCACGATGATTGCCGCCACCGTCGCCAGATTACGCAGTTCGAGCAAATCGGTCGTCACTTTGAAGTTCCAATAAAATTCCTGGATTTCGGCCAGCAGATTCCGCAGGCGCGCCGCCGCGCGTTGGAGTCGTTTATCCGTGCGGACAATTCCGACGTAATCCCACATCAGCCGCCGAATTTCGTCCCAATTGTGATAAATCACGACCAATTCGTCGATGTCCTGCACGTTGCCCGGCTTCCATTCCGGCAGGTCGTGCGATTGAAGCACGGCCTCCTGAAACGGTTCACGCCGCAAACACGCTTCAAACGCCCGGTGCCCCAGTACCAGCCCCTCCAGAAGCGAATTGCTCGCCAGACGGTTTGCTCCGTGTAGCCCGGTGCAGCCGACCTCGCCGATGGCGTACAGGCCCACGATGTTGGTCGCGCCGTCAATGTCGGTGCGCACACCGCCACATTGGTAATGCGCCGCCGGGACCACCGGGATTGGCTGCCGGGTAATGTCGATGCCGTACCCCAGGCACGTTTCGTAAATGTGCGGAAACCGCTCGCGCACGAACTCCGGCGATTGGTGGGTAATGTCCAGATAGACGCATTTCTCGCCTGACCGTTTCATCTCAGCGTCAATGGCGCGCGCCACGATATCGCGCGGTGCCAGCGACGCCAGCGGATGATATTTATCCATGAACGCCTCGCCCTTGGCGTTTTTAAGGATGCCTCCCTCTCCACGCACGGCCTCCGTGACGAGAAACGATCGCGCCTCCGGATGAAACAGGCACGTCGGATGAAACTGGACAAATTCCATGTTGGCAATCGCCGCCCCGGCCCGCCACGCCATCGCCACGCCGTCCCCGGTGGCTACGCTGGGGTTCGTCGTGTAAAGATAGACCTTGCCGCAGCCGCCCGTGGCCAGCACCATGCGCGGGGTCTGGAACGTCTCGACCTCGCCGGTGTCCTCGTTGAGAACGTAAACGCCCAAGCAGCGGTTTTCCGTCGCCGCGCCAAGCTTGGCGCTGGTGATCAGATCGACCGCCATGTGGCGTTCCAGCACCTTGATGTTCGGGTGCGCGGCCACGGCCGCAAGCAAGGTGCGCTCGATCTCGCGGCCCGTGGTGTCCTGCGAGTGGAGCACGCGCCGCTTGGAATGACCACCCTCGCGCCCGAGGTCCAGTTCGGTCGCGCCATTGCCGAGTGGAATTTCGCGTTCGTCGAAATGCACGCCCAGCGCAATCAACTCGCGGATGCGCGTCGGCCCATCGCTGACAATCGTGCGCACAGCGGCTTCGTCACACAGCCCTGCCCCGGCTTCGAGCGTGTCTTGAACATGCGATTCAAATGTGTCCTC
Organism: uncultured Chthoniobacterales bacterium; assembly: GCA_964236475.1. Taxonomy (GTDB): domain Bacteria; phylum Verrucomicrobiota; class Verrucomicrobiia; order Chthoniobacterales; family SZAS-18; genus CAHJWO01. The sequence goes on along the minus strand of CAXSED010000007.1, from coordinate 5,125 downwards.
GCTGCTCCACACGCACGCCACCCCACCCTGCGCCCACGCGGTACTGGAGTCGGCGGGCGCGCGTTTGGTGACGATGGCCACCTGCCCTTGCGTCGCCGCTTTGAGCGCAAACGTCAGGCCCGCCACGCCGCTCCCGATCACGATGAAATCAAAACTTTGCATAAAATGGACTATCTCTTGGCCTGCTGGCTGGGAGGCCTCACGACGACATTGTCGATCAACCGCGTCCGCCCGAAAAACACCGCCAGCGCGATCAATGCCGGTTTCTCGATCCGCCGGATGGATTGCAAGGTTTCTTCATCCACGATCTCGGCGTAATCGACCCGCGCCAGCGACGAACCTGCGATTTCCTTGGCGATGGCCCCGCGCAATCGCCCGGCATCCCGTTCCCCCGCTTTCACTTTTTCGGCGGCGAGCAGCAGCGCGCGCCGCAGCACGGGAGCCTGCGCACGCTCCTCCGGCTGCAAGTACATGTTTCGTGAACTCAACGCCAACCCGTCCGGCTCGCGCACGGTCTCTACCGGGACGATCCGCACGGGGAAATTCAAGTCGCGCACCATGCGCCGGATGATCGCCAGTTGCTGGTAATCCTTCCGTCCGAACACCGCCGCTGTCGGGCGCACAAGATTGAATAATTTCGCCACCACCGTGCAAACCCCGCTGAAATGTCCGGGCCGTGACCCGCCGCATAATCCTGCAGAGAGCAGCGTTTCGCTCACGGTAATAGATTGGCCCGGCGCGTACATCTCCGCCGCCCCGGGGTAAAAAACGAGGTCCACACCGCATTCCCGGCACAACGCCAAATCCCGCCGCAAAGGTCGCGGATACCGTGATAAATCCTCCGCCGGTCCGAATTGCAGCGGGTTCACGAAAATGCTGACGACCACCAGCCCCTGGTTTCCCACGACGCGCCGGGCCTGCGCAATCAACGCCAGATGTCCGGCGTGCAGCGCGCCCATTGTCGGTACCAGCGCGACGGGCCGCGTCCAGGCTGCCGCCAGCCGGGCCATCGCCTTGGCGGAACGCACCGTCTTCATCCTTGAAACCACCCGTCACCGTTCACCGTCCGCCGCCGGTTGTCCAACGCCTTGCCATCTGCCGCCTGTCCCCTAACTTCTCTGAATGAAAGCTTTGGTTCTGGACGCCGCCAACCAACCGTTGCAATTCAAAGACGTGCCCGATCTCACGCCGGGACCGGGCGAAGTGGTCGTTACGCTGGCCGCCGCCGCGCTCAATCACCGCGACCTGTGGATTCAAAAAGGTCAATACGCGGGGCTGAAATTTCCGATCATCCTCGGCTCGGACGGCTGCGGCAAGGTCGCCGTTTGCGGCGAAGGCGTGGACAACGCCTGGCTGGATCGGGAAGTCATCATCAACCCCGGCCTCGACTGGGGCGACCACAAATCAGCGCAGGCGGTCAAATTCCGCATCCTCGGCCTCCCCGACGACGGCACGTTCGCCGAACAGGTCCGCGTGCCGGCCAGTGCATTGGTGGAAAAGCCCGCCCACCTGGACGCGCCCCATGCTGCAGCGCTGCCGCTGGCCGGTTTGACGGCGTTTCGCGCCCTGTTCAGCCGGGGCGGGTTGCAGGCGGGCGAGCGGGTGCTCATCACAGGCGTGGGTGGCGGCGCGGCGCTTTTCGCGCTGCAATACGCGGTGGCGGCGGGGACGCAGGTTTTCGTCACGAGCGGCTCGGACGATAAAATCCGGCGCGCCATCGAACTTGGCGCAACCGGTGGCGCAAACTACAAAAACGAAGGTTGGGACAAGGTGCTCAAAGCGCAGGCCGGGGGCGGTTTCGATCTCACAATCGACAGCGCGGGCGGCGAAGGTTTCCTAAAGTTGCTCGATCTCGCATCTCCCGGCGGACGGATCGTTTTTTTCGGTGCGACGCGTGGCAACCCGGCGGGCTTCGACATGCGGCGGGTGTTTTGGAAACAGCTATCGATTCTCGGCACGACGATGGGTAGCCCGGAGGATTTCGCCGCGATGGTGCGTTTCGTCGCGGAAAAGAAGATCACGCCGGTGGCCGACCATGTCTTCCCGTTGGCCGAGGGCAACGCCGCGCTGGCCGCCATGGAATCCGCTGCGCAGTTCGGCAAGATCGTGCTGACGATCTGACGCGCGTCAGCCCGCCTGGGCCGCGTCGGGTACTCCGCCTGCCACCGGCACCGCCTCGCAAACGTCGCGCCAGCCGGGGAAATTCCATGTGTTCGGAAATCCCTGGCACTGGACGGGTTTGACCGCCTGTACCCGGCAATCCCGTCCGTCCAGAAACACACACTCGCCGTTTCCTTTGTCGGTTAACGCCAAGCCATCCCGCTGTGGCCGCAGCCGGGTATGCTCCTGAATGAAATCGTGCTCGGACATTCCCAGGTGCGCCGCCATCGCGGCGACCTCCTGCTCACCGACTCGAACAAACCCCGGCCAGCGGCAACAATTCGTGCAGCGCTGACACTGGAAATAAACGGGTGCGGCCATCGGCATCACCGGAACGTAAACCTACTGGCGAGCGTTGCAAAATCGGCGGGCACGGGGCACGTTACCCGGCACGCTCCGATGGCTCGCGTCCCCTCTTCGCCATGCTTGAAATCCTGTTCATATTCGGTCTTCTGGGTTGGCTGGCCGGAGGTGCGTGGGAATACATCTCCGCCTTGGAGGCGTTTCCCACGATTTTAACTGCCTTTGCGGCGGTTCCTCTCCTGGCAGGCGCGGACTATCTGACGACCGTCCACCGTCTTGAACTGCACGGATTGGATCAGGCCCGGGTCCCGGTGCCGCCCGAGCGTTTTTATTGGACCCTCCACAAATCCGACCTCCAGCGTATGTTGCGTTGGAGCGGTGCATTGTCGGTGCTCGGCTGGGCAACAACCATCGAATGGCCAGCGGCCATTGCCGGGGATGCTTCATCGCTCGTCGGCTGGGGCAGCGGCGCGCTGGCCATCATGGCAACGGCGCGGTTCGTGGCCCACGGCGTGATCTACGTCCGCGCTTCGCAGTGGTTTGACCAGATGGCACCGTGGGCGGTCGGTTTTTGCCGCCGCGCCATGTACCGGCTTTCCGATAATCCCGACTTTCTCGATTCCGCCGATCCCAAACGGCGCGAAAAAGAGAAGTCGATTTATTAGGTGGGCTTCCGCCGGAATGTTTACGGGAACAGGCCGCGCGTCTGCTTGGCCTTAAGCACGCGCTCCACCGCGATGGCCAACGCCGCGCGCCGGTACGGGATACTTTCCGCCTTGGCGCGTTTGACCACCGAACTGAACGCGGCGTCCATGATGCGGAAAAGCCGATCGGCAATTTCCGTCTCGTTCCAGAAGAAATTCTGCAAATCCTGCACCCACTCGAAGTAACTCACGATGACGCCGCCCGCGTTGCACAGGATGTCGGGGATCACGAGGATCTCGTTGTAACGCTGGTCGAGGATCACGTCGGCCTCGGGCGTGGTCGGCCCGTTAGCGGCTTCGGCGAGGATGCGGCATTGCAGCCGCCCAGCGTTGGAGCCGTTGATCACGCGGTCCACGGCAGCGGGGATCAGGATATCGCACGGTTGCACGAGCAACTCCTCCGGGTCGATGCGAGGCGCGCCCAGGAAATTGGACAGGTCGAGGTTTTTCTGCAAATGCACCTCGACCGACGGCAGGTCAATGCCCTTCGGATCGTAAAATGCCGCGTAGGCATCCGATAACCCGACGATCTTGATGCCGTCCTTGTAATAAAGGCTGGCGGCGGCGATGGACCCCACGTTGCCGAAGCCCTGCACGATGGCCGTCCGGCCTTGCGGCTCGATTTTGAGTGTGTCCAACGCGCGTTCGATCAGAAAGGCTACCCCGCGTCCCGTAGATTCGCGCCGACCCGCCGACCCGCCGAGGAACACGGGCTTGCCGGTGACGATTTCGTTGACGGTGCGCCCCATGTGCACGCTGTACGTGTCCATGAACCAAGCCATGATTTGTTCGTTGGTGCCCATGTCCGGTCCCATGATATCGGTGTGCGGGCCGACGAAGGGAATCATCTCCTGCATGTAGCGGCGGCTGAGAGCTTCCAACTCCCGGTGCGAAAGGCTGCGCGGATCGACGGTGATACCGCCCTTGGCTCCGCCATAAGGCAGCCCAGCCAGCGCGCATTTCCAACTCATCCAGATCGAGAGCGCGGCGATTTCGCCCATGTTCACGCTCGGGGCGAACCGCGTGCCACCCTTGGTCGGCCCGATGGTGAGATGATGCTGAACCCGGTAGCCCGTGTAGACGCTGGTGCTGCCGTCGTCGCGGTGGATCGGCAGCGCGACCATGACCGCGCGTTTGGGCAACAGCAGCCGGTCGCGGTCGTTGGCGTCGATGTTGAGATAGTCGGCAATCAGGCGGAACTGCTCGCAGGCCATGTCAAAAGCCGGGTCTGCGTAAATACTGGGGGGAGTAACCATCAGGGAAGCTACGCACCCCGCCTGGGATCGGCAAGCCGGGCCGGGTTAGCGGGGTCTCCCCTTGCCACGGAACTTGCGCGCGAACATGCCCACCGCTTCCTGCATTTCCTCGATTCGCGCGAAGTAACTCACCCCGAAAAACACCAGTCCCCCCGCGAGGATCACCCCAAACAGGCTGCCAACCTTTTCCGGCAGGGAAAAATAGTCGAACCCATCCATCAGCACCAAGCGTCCGAGCAGGCAAACCGCCGCGAGCGACGCGCCTGCCACGGCGAGCTTGGCCAGGGTCAGGACGTTTTGCCGGGTTTCCAGTTGTCCGACGCGGCGGCTCATCAACAAATACAGCAGGGTGAAGTTGACGATGGCGGTGACGCTCGTGGACATGGCCAGTCCCCGGTGGCCCCAGCGCAACGCATAGGTGAAAATCACGTTGAGCAAGACGTTGATCCCAATGGCGACAAACGAAACGTTCATCGGCGTCTTGCGGGCGTCGAGCGCGTAGAATGCGGGGGCCAGCACTTTGATCCCCGAGTAGGCTGCCAGACCCACCGCGTAGAACTGCAGCGCGCCGGCGGTCTGGTTGGCGGCGGCAATGGTGAACCGTCCGTGCTGGTAGAGCAGTGAAATGATCGGCTCGGCCAGGCAGATCAACCCGATGGCCGAGGGGATCGTCAGGAAAAACGCCAGCCGCAACGCCCGGGC
>CAXSED010000006.1:0-71681 GCA_964236475.1 uncultured Chthoniobacterales bacterium | reverse complement strand
AATAAAGCCACCTCCAGTCGCGACGCGGACGTCTTGACGGACAACCGTGGCAGCGAGGTCAGGTGCTACGCCAACCGCTTCGATCAAATCACCCTTTTTCCGGGGCGGATGGAAAAGGCGGCCCGGATGCCAGCGGCGGTGACAAACCCATGTCCGGTAAAACCATGGCTCGACGGGTGCCGGTACCTATGGTTCGTCAATGATATGGGGGACGCTCTCTCCCACGGTGTGCCCTTCGAATTCCTCAAGGCGGAGATCGTGGATGTCGCCGCCTCAGAAAATGGGCAGCGACACATGTGGCTCTGGCTGACCAAGCGGCCCAAGCGCATGGCCAAGTTCTGCCGCTGGTTGGAGACCCGGGGTGTCTCGTGGCCGACGAACCTGATCCCGCTGACCAGTGTCATCGACCGGAACATGGCCGGGCAGGTCAAATACCTTCGTGACATCCCGGCAACGGTGCGCGGCCTCTCGGTCGAGCCTCTACTGGAGGCCGTCGAGCTGGACCTCGAGGACATCGGTTGGGTGATCGTTGGCGGCGAGTCAGGTCCGCTCTCCCGTCCGTTTGATATGGCTTGGGCACGAGACATCCGAACGCAGTGCCGCGAGGTCGGCGTGCCTTGTTTTGTCAAACAACTCGGCGGTAACCCTGTCGAAGACGGCAGCGCGCTTCGGTTGAGTGATCGTCACGGCGGCGACTGGGACGAGTGGCCGACTGATCTCCGCGTACGGGAAATGCCACAGCCGTTTAGAAAGTAGTTGCGGGCGAAACTGCAAGCCCCGGTGGCAGGATGGCCACCGGGGCAATTAGCTTGTTATCAATGACGCTGGGGGGCAGACCACCGTTGGGCGGCCCCCAGCTTCACTCCGTCGGACGATCAGCCGGGGAGGATGTGGCTTCAACACGGCCTGAAGTGCGGCAACAGCGTTGCCTAGCTCATAGGCGGCAATCCTAGAAAGAACCGTATGGTCGTGGCGGTGCTGACAGCAGACGATCTTGGTGAGGAATACAGCGAGCTGCTGGACACAGTCCTCCGTGCGAACGAATTTTGATCAGCGGCTTCCCTGCCGCCGTGTTTCCGTCCGTATCCAGCGGGCGGCCCAGCTGTTCACGCTGATGGCGTGGTAGAGATGGAGCTCACGGCGAAACACTGTGGGTCCACCGGGCCAATCCTGGCCGATCTTCTGCGCTCCGTCTATCCATCGACGGCGAACTTCGTCCTGAAGCGCACGCTGGGGCGCGTAGTAATGCTCCCGCAAGTACATGTAAAAGCTGGCGCTCATCGACGCCGCCATGGCCCGGATGGTCTGCACCATGTTGGTCACCGGGGTGGCCTGTCCCCATGTACGCAGGAGGTCAAGCAAGCGCGGTTGGACGAACACTCCCCGGTAAATGGGAGTTACCTGCGAAGCGAGTTGAAGGACCTGTTCATCGTCCCCGATGGCTTCCCCCAGGAGCGCGGGGCTAAAAAACAGGAGCCAGTAGCCGACCTGATCGGCGACCGGTGCTTCGGTGATGCGCCATGAACCGGGAGGCACCAAAGCACTCCCGCCTTCCCGGATGGCGAAGGGGCAGCCAGCCGACTCGATGATCAGATTACCCTGATTAACAACCACCAGAAGGTGGTCGTCGGTACGGATGAGGCGGTCAACGAACAGGCTGAACCCGGCCACCGAACGGAAGTAGGCAGCGCAAAGATCATCACGGTCGGTCCGCAGCCGAGGGGCTTCCAGCGCAGTGGGCCACCGGGTTGCACTGTCATCAATCTCACGCAGTGCGTCGGTCACCACCCGGGGCAGATCGGTGGCAGTCGTCTGTGAACATCTGCGCTGACGGACTGACGGACTGACGAAACGGCGGGTTCGTCGGCTTGGCTTCGCACTCATGGGGCCGCACCGGGTTCGACGGCGCAATACAGGTCGCCTTCTATCCGAATGACACCGGCGGCGATCCCTCGGGCAACCAGTTCTTTCAAAGGGGCAGCCTTTTGGATGCGGCAACCGCGAAGCAGTGGGTCCCAAAGCAACGGGCCACAGCGCTTCAATCTAGCGACTAATGTGGAGAGTGGAGCATCTAGCTGCGGGGGCGAACCCGGCTCCAGGGGAGAAACGGCGACGTTCTGCAGAACAAAATCCAGGTCGCGGGCGCACACCGCATCGGCTAATCGGCAGGCGAACTCGACCGTGGGGACATCAATGGTTTCTTCGCCCTGCGCGGGGGAAGCCATGTGGACGAGTAAGGCGAGCTTGAGGGCCAGAACCGGAGCACGTTCTAGCCGACGCGCTTGGTTCGAGGGTAGGAGTCTAGCCTCCGTCACCGCCTGGTTGAGAAAAGCCTGGAAGTGCGTGGTGGCGGCTGCATTGAGATGGTGGTCCACCCTGCGGCCTTCCAACCGGGCCTCGATCAGAGATTGCAATGCGCTATGACAGAAATCTCCGGCATTCCCGTCGAGTTCGGCCCCAAGATCGAAGGCGGGATTGGCATCCTGCCCGATAAAAAACAGGTGGCGGTTCACCCCGGCCAGCGCTTTATCGTTCCACAGCAAACGTGCCTCATCGGGGGCGGTGACCAGCGCGGCGGAGAGCAGGGGACAGGCGTGGGTTTCCTCGTCACCTGCCTGTGGCCACCCGCACCATGACAAGCTCAGCAGCCGGGCGAGAGCGGCCTTCTCGGGGCCGGTCGCTGTTGACCATGCTGTCACCGCCTCGCCGCTCAGGGAAGCAGCCAGAATTGCGCCATCCAGAGCGAGACGACCGGGGGTGAGCAACTGGGCTACCCTGGCATCATCGGCGAGCACATGGGGCAGCAGAAGAAAGGTTGTGCTCTCGATTTCGTTGAGGACAGCTTCCAACGCTCCCCGGGTTTTCTCGCGCAATTTGGTAACCTCTTTCTCATCGCGTACGCCGAAAGGGCCAGCGGGTGGAGCGAAGCCATCGGTTTGAAGCTGGCGTTTGAGATGCGAGCGCTCACGATGCAGATCAGCGAGGTGCAACCGGGAGCGGCGGAGATCACGCTTGTCGGGCCGGCCGATCCGGTTGAGCAGCCATCGGCGCGAAGGGTCCAGGCTCAGGTTGACCGCCGCACCAAGGTGCATGGCGTCCCCGTGAAGGACGACACTCATCGCCGGAGGCAGGAACGAGTCATCTATCGGGTTGAGGATGCGTCGTGAAGGACCGCAGGCACACACCACGCTGACCAGAGTTGCCATGCAGGCGCTGACCAGGTCCAGGCCGTAACGGCGCTGTACCCACTCGACCTGTCCACGTAGCGGCTGCGATAGAAGGTCAAGCGGTAGGTTGCCGGGATCGGAGGCCGTGGTATCGACCGAAGGGATGTCCCGGAATTCGGGGGATGGCGCGGGTGAAGTTGTCATATTCATGAATGTCAGGCAGCGATGAGTTTGCCCTCGGGATTGAGCCGCACGAGTTTCTCGTCCAACAGGCGGTGGAGGACGGGTTCGTGGATGGCCTTATCCTGTTTGTCGTAGCGGCGGCACAGCCGCCAAAGGTCGATGGGTCCGAATTCAACGATTTTGGAGAGCATCTTCTCTTTGGCTGCAGCAACGGCGCTGCGCTCCGCTGCGGCATGAGCATCGGCGGCGACCAGAAGGGTTTGGGCCAGCAGCCACTCGCTGATTTCCAGTGCTCCCTGGGCGGCGTTGACATCGCGCCACACCCCGTAGGTGCCAATCGCCAGGAACAGGTTGGCCAACTGGTGGGGCAACTCGGCGAACGCCTTCAGGTGCGGGCGAAAGCGTTCCGGGGTGAGGGTTGATAGGGATTGCCAACGCTGGTGCCAGCCCGCCAACGGCTCGTAGAAAGTGGAGTGCGGCCCCGTGCCATCGGTACGATCCAAGCGCTGCTGATGTAAAGCACCGACAAGGTTCTTCCAAAAGGCACCCGCGGCGGCGATGTCACGGGCTGCTACCCGGGTCGGGACCGCATTTGAACCCGAAACATCCAGTAGAATGACCTGACGCACTAGGCTATGGACATCGTCCAGGTCGGAGGTGACGGCGCGAGCTAGGGTGTCAGCCGTGGTGGTGCAGAGGAAGCCGAACCGGGGCTGGACCATGCGGCCAGCCATCAAAGCAGGGACATCGATCTGGCTGCCCCGACAAAGCCGCGTGACCAAGTCGCCCAATTGACGTTCCTCCCGGTCACGACGGGGGGTCAGAAGCGGTTCGAGCAGGTCACCGTCGAAGGTGGCGAACACGGTGTGATCAAAGCTGGCGGCGAACCCGTTGCGGAGTTCCCGCGACCCCGGCGAAGTCAGCATGAAGAGGGGCTGCTGGACGACCTGCAGGGCGTGTTCACGGGCCTCGGCAACCATCCGGGGATCACCTCCGGGGACTGCGGCGTAACCGGGCAGGCGAAAGATCGGGCCTTCGAGCAATGCGGCGATGCGTCGGCGGTCCAATCCGGCGGCGACCTGTAAACGCTCAGCCTGGATGGCTTCCATGGCGTGGCCAGACTCGCGGATGGCAACGGCACCCACGTCGGAGGGTATAGCCATGATAACCCGCAGCAACAGGGGCACAGCACAACCTGACGGCGCGGGAACACCTCGGTTTTCGGCCAACGTGCCACCGAGCCGGGCCAGCGCGGTCACGGCCACGAGCGCCTCGTCCACTCCGAAGCGGGCGGCCTCCAGTTTGACGTAGGTCGCCAGGTCGGTCGGCAGCGTTGCGGTTGGAAAGGCTCGGCCTCGAAACGCATGGAACCAGGAGGAGGGTTGAGCGTTCATTGCGGGCGGTTCGTTGGTGCGAATCGGGTGCAGGTAGATTGTTGATCGAGACATCGGGCGGGTGCCCTTGTGAACGCAACGGTTAACGCCGCGCCCGACCATGGGGGAGTCAGTTTTTTCCTGTGGGTGTTTGCGGTTTCAACGCTTTCTGAAGCGCGGCAACGGCGTTGCCTATTTCATAGGCGGTGAACCGACTGGAAGCCTCTCTGCCATGGCGGTGCTGATGCTTGACGATCTCGGCGAAGAAGACGGCATACTGCTGGATGCGGCTTACGTCCATCTCGGCGGATAGGCCCGGGGGTTTGAAGTAGCCGACGATGATGTCGAAGGCTTCACGAATCTGGGCGGGGGTGATGATGTCTCCCTCCCTGATGGTGGACTGGATTGTTAAATCGTTGGCGGTGCGGAACACCATGCCGCTGTTGAAGCCACTGACGAACTGTTGAAGGAAGTCCAGAGGGTCGAAGAGTAACTGAGAGCCGGGGGTGCTGGATGAGGGTGTGGTGATCATCGGTGAGGTGGGCGTGTTCATGGGTGGTTATTTACTTGGTGGAAGGCTTCGAATGACGGGATGCTGGAAGGGGTGAGGGCAGGAACGGAATGGCTAGAAGGTAGTGGCTGTTCTGTCGAACCTGACGGCGGCCTCATGTTCGGGACCCGTCGCTCCCCCGCATGGCCCCGGCTCCGCTCGGGGCCATGCCTGCCCAGTCGCTTGGGGGTCCCGACCAGCCGCCTGCGTTGTTGCTCCTCGATTGGCGGTGCGGCCGCTCAAGCGGCCTTCCGCCATCGTTATTACCTGTGAAGCCGAGAGCATCATTCTGGGCGGAGTCGGCTATGCGGCGAATATTCCGGGATGGCGAAGGCCGCCACCCATCAACTCGTTGAACGAGAATTCCTCGTAAGGACGATTCCCGGGACCGAAACCATCGGTCCAGCCCTCGATGATCGTCCGCCGGAGCATGCAGTTCACGACCCTCATCCGGTGGAGGAAGTCGTGGTTGCTCTCCCAGCCCAGCCGACGTTTGCAGGCCTGGTAAATCCGGGTGAAGGCGCTGTCGACGACGATGTTCTTCACCTTCGACCAAGTCCAGTCGCCGATGCCCTCCCACAGCCGCCAACCCTTCAGGCACTGCTCACGGCGGTGGAAAGATTTGGAGAGGTAAGGCCCGGCGGCTTCTACTTTGATCTTCTTTGCATTGATCCGACCCCAGCCTGCGTGCGCGGCGATGGCGTGGACATCCCGGACATCCATCCAGTGGCAACACAGCAAATGGACGTGCAGGCCGTGGGTGTCGTGCAATTCGAACACCCGGAGCCCGCACTGCCGGGGGAACCGTTGGTGGAGGAGCGTAAGGAGGTGGTTCCATCTGGCCTTCGCCTCCTTGATGGAGATCACGGTTGGCAGGGTGAACGTCCAGAGGTACAGCTCGCCCGGGTTCAGGCAATGGCATTTGCTGAGCTGTTGGACGGAGAGCAGGAAGGCGGACTTGGATTTGGTCATTTGGAGGTGTTTGAGGTAATGACGAGATTAGGAATAGTGAGCAGGAGAGCCTCGGTTCCGGTGTGTTATTCCACGAGTTCAGGCTCGCGGAAGCCGAGGTGGGCGTTCACAAACCCACCCTTGCGGACGAGCCGGTCCAATTCGAAAGCGTAGCGGCGGCCTTTCTCCAGCCCGAGTTTGACTACGGTGACATCCGGGGCGATGGCCGGTTGGGGGCGGTGGATCATCACCGATCCGAATGCGTCACCACACTCGACCGCGTAAACGTACTCGACGGTTTGAATTTTCTCGCCGCTGACGCTGTCGACGGTGTCTTTGAAGTTGAGCCTGCCGTTGCGGAACTCGCCTACGAGGATCAAGCGGCCTTCCAAAATGCGGTTCAGTAATTGGCTGTTGGTAATCATGGTTTGCGTGCGGAATCTGGTTTCAATTGTTTGCTGCTTACCGTTTCACTCCCGGGAATCCTCATGACGCCACCTCAAACCGAACAAGAGCTGCGGCGACCTTCGCGGGATCAAACCGAACAACTTTGCCGATTTTGAAGTACGGAATTTTTCCGGCTTTCATCCAGTTGTCGACCGTTCGTGGTGTCACCGAGTAGCTGGAAGCGATGTCCACTTTCTTGACGGCTGTGATGGGGTTCATGATGAGTGTAGTATGAAACGCGAATTGTCTTAATATTTACGAACTCCGATGTATTTCAAGTAAAATTCATGAATTGTCTTGAATGCTGTACAAATCGACATTTAGGTTAAGGAGATGGCGAACAACTTCTCGTTTGCATTGAACCGAGCTCTTGGCTGCTTGGAGATGACGCAGTTGTCTTTTGCTAATGCCGTTGGCATCAGTCACTCGATGATCACCAAACTCCTGGCCGGTGAGGAGGCACACCGAAAGACCTACGTGAAGATTTTCGCGTTCTTGCGGAAAGATCCCGGCCGACAGCAGATGACCAAGGAACTAATGCTCGCCCACCTCCGCGATGTCGTCAGCGGTATCGGGATGGAAGACGAGTACAATGGTGCTGACCTCGCTGTCAGCACGGTCGGAGAGGCGGCGATTAGCCATATCTTTCAGGGACTACCGCGAACCATCTTGGCTGCCTTTTATGCGATTGGTGCCGCCGCTAAGTACGATGACGCCGTGTACAATGGCCTGATGAGCCTCGCTGAGCTTGCATGTGCGATCCAGCCGCAGGGTGGGGGAGGTTTTCCGAAACACTCGTTTTCGGCCGCGTTACGTAAACCGGCAGGTTCAAAACGCTTGCTGGGTGGAAGCCTGGGCGAATTGTTCTTGAAGATCGATGCACCCGATGAACAATAATCTTCCGTCGGAAGTTATGCCGTTGGAGCGAAATTTTGAGCCCAATGTCGGCGGCTCGGATCGCCGACTCGAAGAAGGGAGGGAACCGCTGTGGATACGGCCTAATTCTCGCGTTTACATCCTGCCGGACAAGTTCCATCAAACAACTGCATCTGTGAAAACTGCATGGCACTGCATGGCAGTAATTTTGCGCGTTGGTTCGTTTTCATGCGGGAACGCCAGAAATCACGGTGCGAAACAAGGCGCACTGAAGCAGTTGGTTACGCATAATCACGAACCGATATGAAATTACCGAACCGGGTTCGAGCCCCGTAGGCTCCGGAGCGTCTTCCAGAGGTAAAATCTGGGTTATGAGTCTCTGGCCTTTGACTGCATGGCAGTTGACGGGATGAAGTCCTCGACTCACGAACCTCGCCACTTGGCTTCCGGTGAGGATGTCATCACGATCAAGAAGGGCTCGGCGCTCGTCAAAATCTACCCGACATCCAACCGGGGTAAGCCATTGTTCATGGTGACTTGGTTCATGGCCGGTAAACATCATCGGCGCAATTTCGCCGATGAAGCAGCCGCCCGAAAAGAGGCCACGCTGGTAGCGACGAAACTGAACGCGGGCGAGACGCAGGTGCTCATGCTCACCAGTGGTGACTGGGAGAGTTACCTGGAAGCCAAGAGGCTTTTAGCGCCTTTGGGTGTACCGCTCCTTGATGCCATCCGCGATTACGTGGCTGCCCGGACCGTCCTTGTGAACGAGGCTTTACTGCCTGCGGTGCGCTTTTATCGGGACCACGCCCACCGCAAGCTCACCAAACGAAGCGTGGACGAGGTGCTGCAGGAGTTTCTTGCCATCCGAAGTGCGGACGGAACCAGTGTTCGTTACCTGCAGGATGTCCGCAGCCGACTGGGCCGTTTGGCAAAGGCCTTCCACACCGACATGGCGGACGTGGAGACAGGCCAAATGGACGAGTAGTTGCGCTCGCTCAAAGTTGCCGCCCGTAGCCGGAAGAACTTCCGTATCCTTCTCGTGGCACTCTTCCACTTCGCCCGGGACAAGGGATACCTCGCCAATGATGTAAAGACAGCGGCCGACGGCTTACCGGTGCTCAAAACCGACGACGAGATCGAGCGGTTGACGTGGAACAACGTCAAGTGGGAGCAGAATGTCATCGAAGTCGGCGCGAAAACCTCAAAGAGCCGGCAGCGTCGTCTGGTTCCGCTTCTCTCGCTACTGGTGGAACTTCTTCATCCTTACCGCGGGCGTGTCGGTCCGGTCGTAGCCAAAATCAAGTTTCACCTCCGTTTGCGTCAACTCGCCGAAAAAGCAAAAACGCCTGGGAAGCACAATGCGCTTTGTCACTCCTTCGCCTCGTATCGGTTGGCTTCAGAACAGAATGTGGCTCAACTGGCGCTAGAGACGGGCAACAGCCCCACCATGATTTTTCGCCATTACCGAGAACTCACAACACCAAAGGAAGCGAAGAGGTGGTGGAGCCTTGGTCTTCCCGCTACGGAATGATTCGCGCCACCGGGTTTCCCGTCCAGTCCTCGCTGGCACGATCTGCTAAACTACAATCGGCAAAGTTCTTACGCTACCCTAGATCTATGTTGCCGGAGTCAACTGATGAGCAGCAATCGAGCGGGTTGCCCCGGCAGCGTCAAAGGGGCTCGGTGGACGCAAGGCGGCACTGGGCCGCTAGGATACTCGATGGCGATGCGCCAGAGATTGCCGACCCCGAAGGAGAAAAGCCGTGCCTGAGGCAGCGGAACGTAGTGTAGATCGTAGAAATTCTCTGCTAGGTATTCGAGAAAGCCCGGGTCATCGCTCCCGCCGTAGAGCCGGAGCAGCTCGGCGCGGGTCTCAGGGATGTCCACTCTCCGTTGCGCCTCGTCGTTGCGTAGAGTCTCGGAGGTTGCCCCGACGTAGGTGCAAAGGTAGGTGTCCGCTAGCACCGTGGCGGTGTCGATGTGCCAAGAGTGAACGTCGGTTTGGAACAGCCCCTCAGGTTCCTCGCGCAGGCTGCCATGCACGCAGTCAAGGTTGGGCTGAAGGTCGAAGGCGCGGAGACTTTGCTGGTCTGCGAGCAGAATGTCTCGGGCGATCTTGCCCGCGTTACTCAAAGGAAGCCTCTCAAGGCAGGATTCATCCACGGTGACAATCCCTTCACCAGACCCGAGAGCCTCGACCACTTCGCCGAAGTCACCAGGCAACGTGCGCGGCCAGCAGAGAGCGTTGACGCCATCTGCAAAGGGGGTGGTGACTAGTTCGTCCAAACTTCGCACCACCTTGATGCGGGCGTAGCCGGGCGGCGGTACGAAAGGAAGCATGGGCTTGATCATGAAATGCAATTGGTGGCACGCAACGTTAGATTGGGCTGGTGTCGCTTCCGAGGTTCACCGGCTTCCTGTGATGCCTCAAGTTTTCCAAGAGAACGCGATGTTCAGGTGATCCTCGTCCCGACGAAAGAACGACCGAAGGTTTTACGCTGCGGGGTGTAGTGCGTATCGCGCTCGAATTTCTCCTTTGGCTGGCAGGGCACACACCATCCAGGCCCGCCGCTGTCATGCGATGTCTGAACCGGATTGTTCCAGCCTATGGTAGCCTGCAGTGCATCAAGAAAGAGGCCGGTGAGCGAAGCAGGGACGATCTTTCCTCAATGGCTTCCAGAAACATCGCTCCGTCCCTGCCAGCAAAACATCCCGACTTTATCTACTACGAAAAGGAGCCGCTCAACGGTGCGCCGCCTCCTTTTCTGGCACGGGGCGAGTTCATCACTCCGTTTGACCTGTTTTACATCCGTTCACACGGCGATATTCCCGAACTGGACGTCACGGAGTATCGGCTGTGCATCAACGGTCTGGTGGCCAAGCCCGTGGAACTGAGCCTGGATCAGTTACGTCTCAACTTCCCGGTGCACCAGGTAGCCGCCACGCTCCAATGCGCGGGCAACCGGCGCGACGAATTGATTCAGGTGAAGGACATCCCGGGTCAAGCGCCCTGGGCTGGTAACGCAATTTCCCACGGTGTCTGGACCGGTGTCCGTCTCGCCGATGTGCTCGCCAGCGTTGGACTGGATCAAGCTAAGGCCAAGTTCGTGGAGTTTATCGGCCATGACAAAACCGAGAAAGAGCACCAACCGCCGTTCGGCGGGTCGGTGCCGCTGTCCAAGGCACTCTCACCGGAGACGTTGCTGGCCTTCGGGTTGGACGGCCAACCGCTTCCCCTGGCGCATGGGTTTCCGCTGCGCGCTATCGTGCCTGGCTACCTGGGAGCGCGCTCGGTCAAGTGGTTGCGCGAGATCAATGTGCTCGACCACCCCTCGGAGAACATCTTCCAGGCCGAGGAGTACCGTCTGCATCCGGCGGCAGCGAGCAAGGAGCACCACGATGCGAGGGCGGCACTGCCCATGGGCGAGATGCCCGTGACTTCTTACATCTGCCGTGTGCATCGCGGGCATCCCGGCGGCAGCGATCCGATGGTGATCGAGGGCTACGCTTATGTCGGCGGCGGCGAGGAGATCCACCGGGTGGAGATTTCTGAGGACGAGGGTGAGAACTGGACGCAGACCGAACTCCTGCCGTTGCCTGACTCCGGGCTCCAGAGCCGAGATGAGGAGGGCGGTCGCTGGACGTGGCGCTTCTGGCGGGCGGAGTTGCCCGCCGCAGAAATGGCACCGGTGCAACTCGCGGTGCGCGCCTGGGACACTGCGGCCAATACCCAGCCCGCCCGGCCCGAGGACGTGTGGAACTACCAGGGTTACGGCAACAATTCCTCGCACCACCTGGTCTCCGCGTGAACCAGCTAACCACCGGCAAATGCATGAGCGACACCATGCCCAAATCCGGCCGGTGCGTCAGTTTGAGCACCATCATGATGGCGGCTCCCGGCAGCGCGCGAAGTCGGAGACAATGATTTCGTATCCCGCCACAGCCAACGCATGGTCTCGGGAAAGATCGAGGCACCATAGTTGCCGTTGTGCATGCCCTCGCCAAAGACAAATTGGTAGTCCCAGCCTACGAACTTGAGGGCCGCAGCCATCGCCTGTTTTGCCGAAGGCCAATGATCCAACCTCGGCCAAAGCTGGAAAGCTCGCCCTTGTAGGAGCACTCCAATGTAGCCGCATAGCATCCCGGACACGTCCGACAGATCAGACCGCGTCATTACCTATCATTGCGTCTCACCGACTGGATTCGATAGCGCTGAATTTTTTGGCAAGGAGGCCGTCTTGCCACTTTTGCGGCACCCCGTTCGCTTCGCCCAACAGCGCACCGACCACCGCACCCCGGTGGCAGCTGTCCCCACCGACCTGCGCGTTGGCGCAAATACCCGCACTGAAATCATCGGCGTACTTCCACGCCAGGTAGAGCGCGGCCGGAAAGGCATCGGGAATGTAACAAGCCGGACTTAAGCGACGACCGATCACGACCTCGTCGGGTTCCTTGCTCCAAACGCCTGCTTTTGCGGCCGAGATCCAGTCGCTGGCGTGGGCCAAGATCGCCGCTCGGAGCGGTTCACCTGCGCGCACGGCGGCAAGGATTCGTACCAGACACTCGGCTGCCCGCAGGACACTCTGGTCCTTGTGAGTGAGCGCCACATGTTCCTGCACGGCTGCCGCCATGTCAGCGGAAGTTCCGTTCAAGGAGCAAAAAAGCGCCGGGACCGGTGCCAGGCCGCCGATATGCACGTCGGCCACGCCACAAGCCCGGGGTTTGCGGCCACGGGCGTAATTGGTAAAGAACTCGCGGTGGTATTCCTCGACGTACGTGTCGCGGTAGCGACCCGGGGTCAGCATGAAATCGAGGTAGAACGCCAGCCAGGCGTCGGCCTCGTAGTGGCCGAGCCGGAGGGTCTGGTGGTAGAGTTGGGTGGCGAGTTGAAAGTTGAGGGTGTTCTCGCCCGCCGCGAGAAACTGGTGGTAATGTACGCCGCGCTGCCCCCAGTACCGCGCCTGCTCGTGCAGGATGTCGGCGCGTTCGTTGAGCGGGGTAAAACTGGAGCGCCACAGGATGCTGTCCGGGTGCGGGTTCTTCGGCGCGAGGTAAGAGGTGACCTCGCCATAATCCCGGGCGAGCGCCTGGCGGTCGTAGTACCAATGCACGGGCATGGCGACGGCGTCGGCGGCCAATGCACCCATCAAAGCGTCGGAGTTAGATGTCATGCCTGGAACATACCACGGCGCGGACTGGCTACTTGGTTTAGACGGTTTGCCCTCGGCTGCCAGACCCCGCCGCTTCCGGCGACCTCTGGAGCGCCAGCAGGAGAAACTACCGTGTGGTGCCGATGACCTTGGCGGTCAGGCGATACGGCACATCCAAAAAGCTGAACGAGTCAGGGTGATTCGATCCTTACTCCACTACCATCCAAGGGGTGTCGGTTAAGCCGACACCCTTTGCCCGCGAATCTGACACGGAATCAGCGCGGGTCTTCGTCCTGCCGGTGCTCAACGATTCGTTGAACTCAGACCGTCACAACGATCTTGACGGTCAACTGGTTGCCCTCAAGGTGACGCTGCGCCCTGAGCAGACGCAGCCGTGAGAGCGGGCGGACCGCTACTTGCAGCTTCTGGCGCTCGCCTCCTTTGGGATCATCTCAAGCCACACGGACCTTGCAGACGGAACGGGCGGGGTCGAACCCGGCAGGCACCCGCAGCCGCGCGACCACTTCCACCGGTGCCGCCCCGGCCAGCAGGTTGGGCAGTTGCAACCGACCGTAGCTGTTTCGCGCCAGTTCGGTGTCACTTCGAGGATCTCCACGCCCGGGCCGGGCTCCAAGCCGAAGGAGACGGAGCGCCCCAGCGTGGCCAAGAGCCCACGCAACTCGGCGGCAAAGAGGCTCGAAGCAGTCTCATAAATGGCGGGTGGTATAAACTGGCGGTATGGCCAGAGGAGGAGAACTCACCGACGAGCAATGGTTGCTCCTGGAGCCGTTTCTGCCGGAACTACCCCGGCGCAGCGATGGACGCGGGCGTCCTTGGCGTAGCCAGCGCGAGGTGCTCGACGGCGTCTTGTGGATTTTGCGCTCCGGTGCACGCTGGCAGGATTTGCCTGGCCGCTTCCCGCTGTACCAAACCTGCCAACGGCGTTACCAAAGTTGGGTGCGCTCCGGGGCGCTGCGTGACATCCTAGAAGTGCTCGCCGAAGACCTGCGTGAACGTGGGCAAATCGACCTCTCGGAATGCTTGATCGACGGCACGTTCATCGTGGCGAAAAAAGGGGGGCAGCCGTGGGTCCCACCAAGCGGGGCAAAGGCACGAAGCTCCTGGGGCTGGCAGACGCTGCTGGTCTTCCTGTCGCCGCCCACGCAACCAGTGCTAGCCCGGCTGAAGTCACCCTTGTCCAAGCAACTCTGGCCGCGTGTTTCGTGGTTGAAAAGCCCGAACGCCTGAGCGGCGACAAAGCCTACGACAGCGATCCGTTGGACGCCAAACTCTCGGCCCAAGGCATCGAGATGATTGCGCCCCATCGCCGGGGGCGTAAAAAGCCCGCCACACAAGATGGCCGGGTCCTTCACCGCTACCGTCGCCGCTGGAAGGTCGAGCGGCTCAACGCTTGGTGGCAGAACTTCCGGCGCATCCTCACCCGCCACGAGTACCACGCCGAAAACCACCTCGGCTTCGTCCATCCCGGCTGCATCAAAATTTTACTCCGCCAGTATTTATGAGACTGTTTCTAGTGATGTCACGTGGGATCGAGCAGATTTGCTGCCGCCTATCTTGGGATTATATCTGTGTTGGGTCAACAAAGGGTTGCAGCCGACGGCTGGAGCTTGCGGAGCAGATAGTTGCCAAGGCCTGCCCCGACGACAAGCAAAGCTCCCACGACTGTCGAGGGCTCAGGCGCCACGGTATCAACCGCCTGACCGTAGGCGATGCCACTGGTGCCGGTGTTGATCGTCGAACCCGCATCTGAGGTGAGAAACAACAGGTTGTAAGCCGAAGTGCCATTCGAGGGGACGTACCAAGCTGAACTGCCGTCCGCATCCGTCGAACCAGCGGCGATGATGGATCGGTACGCGCCGTAATCCGTCCCGGCGGTCAGAGTGGTGGCAGCGCTCGACACGGTCGGGAACCAATACATGATGATTGGGTCGCCTGCTGCCACGGTCCCAGAAGCAGCCGTGCCCAAGGTGAGTGCCCCCGTCAACTGCCGGAATTCACCCGGGTTTTGCGCGCCGTTGAGATTGCCGTCCCCACTGATCGTGCTCTTGAAAAGTACGATGTCATCGCTGCCAGGAGAAATTGCGCTGCCCACCGTGAGCGTGGACGAGGTGCTCGGCGCAGTGAACGTGGAGTCACCCGTGCTGGCGACGAGTAGGAGTACGCCGCTCCCGTAAGGGACATCCGTCGTCGATTGATCCTTCAAGTACCCACCCGCGAGCGAGAGGGTCACGGTAGCGTGCGCGGTGGTGACGCTCCCTATCGTCCACATAAGGGCAACGAGGAAGAAACGGTTGCATTTTTTCATGATGTGATGCGGCGGGATGCGAGGTATGTAGCTATTGATAGGTCGATGGATTTGTCCAGGTCACCGAGGCTCCGGTGGAACTGACCGCCTTCCGAATGATGACCCCGGTACCGGGGGTAAAAGGAGCATCGCTGCCAGCATCGCCGGTGGTCCCGGACTTCTGCCACGCGCCGTTGACGTAAAGGTAAACCGTGGTGGCGGCCTTATCGAAACTGGCCACCGTGTTATCAAAGACCAGCAACTGGTCGCTCACGGTGAAACCGGAAGAAGCGGTGAACGCGCCGCTGCTGATCAAGCCGGAGTCATTGAGCGTCACCGACACCGGCCGGGTGATGGCCACCGGGTTATCTTGCTTGCCGCTGGTGCTGGTCGCCAGCGGGATCGATAGGCTGGTGGAGGCCACCGCCCCGCAGACGGTAAAGGCCGTTGCCGCCGAGCCATTATTGCGGACGGTGAAAAAGTTGTCGGGGTAGAGAATGGTGTCGTTGGCGGTCGTGCTATCAGCCGCGTTGTACCAAGTGGCTGTGCTTGTTAGATAGTAGTAAGCTGATGTTGCCGCGAGATCGGTGCCCGCGTCCGTGGTGTCCGGCACCAGGATTTCCGTGGCGATGCTAAAACCGCTGGAGGCCGTTACACCCGTCCCGTTAGGAAAGAGCATGTTGAGGCTCCAGTAGGGAATGATGTTGACGGTGACCGCGCTCGTGACCGCCGCGAGGCTATCGCCGTTGAGGTTCAACGTGACGGAGGTCGTGTCGTTATCGGTGATCGTGTAGAAGCTGCCCGCCTTCGTACCGTTGGTGATGCGCGCGAAGTAGGTGCTCGACTGCGTGCCGGAAACATATTTGAATTGGCTGGCGGTAAACGACGCACTGGTAAACGTGATCTTCGTCACGGTGCCGCTGGTCGAGGGCGTGCCACTGCCGGTGAACGCTGGGGGCCAGTCGAGCGGAGTCGAAGCGATGGTGTCGGAACTTCCCAGGCAGGCGATGGTCCGCAGGCCGCTGGCCACGGTGACCGAGGTCGCCCCCGCGCCCCGCACGATGCTTCCTGATGCCAGCAACGCCACGCCAACGGCGACGAGGAACTGGGTTTGCAACCCGTTGCGGAATGATGCCGTTTTCATGAAGGATTGGTTTCTTAAGAAGGATCGTTGCGTGCGGACCCATTAGTTCATTTTGCTGGTTTTGATCGCAGTGGTAGTCACCGTTGTTTTCTTGGCAGTCGTCTTGGCGCCCGAAACGGTGCCGGTATAGGTGCTGGGCAGGGTAGCGCGGAAGCGTGCAAAGAGGCTTCCTCCTGCGGTGTTGGGAATCGTCACCATCGTGTCGTTGTAAGTGGAGCTATAGGCAGTGGTGGCAATCGTCACTCCGTTCGTCCCGTTGACCGCCGTCGTCCAGGTGCTCAGATCGGTGGAGGTTTCCACGGTCCAGGTCACCGAGCCCAAGTTGGCCACGGTATAGAACGAGTACACCAGAGATACCGTGCTCCCGGAAGTGGTGTAGCTCGCCACTGGCAGGATGGATGTTCCCGCCACGATGGGGTTTCCGCCCAGGACAAACTCGGTGAGATTGCTGATGCCGTCGCCATCCGAGTCGGTGGTGGGGTCCGTGCCCGTGAGTCCGTAGGCAGCCAGAAAGGCAGCGAAGGGTTCCTGCAAGGTCAGCGTAGCCGTCGAGCTGGTCACCGAGCCGTACGGGTTGGTTACCACCACGTAGTAGCTGCCCGCGTTCGACGCGGTGGTCGTGGCAATCGAGTACGAGGCACTGGTTGCCCCCGAGATGGCGCTGCTGCCGAAGTACCACTGGTAGGAGAGAGTGCCCGTGCCCGTAGCGGCAACCGAGAAGGTGGCGCTGTTGCCCAACACCACTGTCTGGCTGGCGGGCTGGGTCGTGATTGTCGGGGCCGAGTTGACCGTCAACGTCGCCGTCGAACTGGTCGTGCTGGTGGTGGTGCCATTCAGCGTGTTGGTGACCACGACGTAGTAACTGCCCGCCGTGCCGGTCGTATAAGAGGAGGATGTGGCCCCGCTGATGGCCCCGCTGGCATTGTACCACTGGTAGGAGAGCGTACCGTTGCCCGTGGCGGCAGCAGTGAAGGTCGCGGTGTTGGGACTGGTGACCGCTTGGCTTGCCGGTTGTGAGGTGACCGTCGGAGGGACATTGACGTAAAGCGCCGCCGTGCTGCTCGTCGTACTGGCGGTCGAGGTGCCGACCGTGTTGGTGACGATGACGTAGTAGGTACCCGCCGTGCTGGTCGTGTACGACGCGCCGGTCGCCGAGCTGATGGCCCCGCCCGCATTATACCATTGGTATGAGAGCGTGCCGCTGCCAGTGGCAGCGACGGTGAAAGTTGCGCTGCTGCCAGAAACCACCGTCTGGCTGGTGGGCTGGGTCGTGATGGTCGGTGCCGTCGCCGTTGCAGTCAAAGTAACAATGTTGCTGGACACCGCACCCAGGAGCGTGCTGACGGTCACATAATAGCTGCCCACCGTGCTGGTGGTGTACGAGGAACTGGTCGCACCGCTGATCGCGGTGCCGTTGCCTACCGTGCCGCTGTACCACTGGTAGGTGACCGCTGCCGTTGAGCCGCCGTAGTTGCCCGGTGCGGCCACAACGGTAAAGGTCGCACTGCTGCCTGATACCGAGGTGGGTTGTGTCGTGATGCTGGGCCGGGTGTAAGTCGTGCTGGTGCTGGTGGTATCCAGGAAGCCGCCGAACTCGTTGCCGTAATCCGCCAGGCGGTCACGCCAGAGGCTGTGATAGTGGACGAAGCCGTTGCTCTTGTAGGCGACGGCGGCCTGCACGACCATTTCGATCCACACGCGCGGGCCGTCCACGCGCAGGTAGGAGTTCTGGCTGTTGATGGGCGTCTTTTCCTGGTTGATCGTTGCGTCGAAATTGCAGCGCGTCGTGCCGCCATCGGCGGCACCAGCGCCGACCTGATAGCCCACGTAGGTCTGAGCCAGGGCGGTATCGCTCTCGTAGTCCGCCAGCAGGGAGGCGGAGATGTCGCTGGCCTGCGTGTTGACCCACGCTTCGATCATCGCCTTGACCAGCGGCTTGATTACCGCCTGCTGGGCGGTGGTCATGGAGCTGATGAGTGCTCCGCGCCCGGTGGTGCCGGTGGGATACGTGGGCGTCGTATTGATAAAAGGGAAATTGCCGTCGCCGCTGTTGGTCACGCCGAGCACCACGTCCGAGAAAGTGCCGGTGAGCTTGGTGGAGGTGGTCAGGGTAGTGTCCGCCTGCACGGCAGTTGCGATTGCCGACACGACGGTGCGCTGGGTTTCCAGCGGTGCGCGGTGCGTGGTGGCGATCTTATACCACTGGTAGCTCAGCGTGGTTGAACTGGTCGCTGCGACCGTGAACGTCACTGCCGTGCCCACGACCACGGTCTGACTGGCGGGCTGGGTGGAGATGATCGGACTGGGGGTGGCCCCGGTGCTGGTGGTGCTGCTGATGATGTTGGCATTTGCGGTGCCGGCAATGGTCAGGGCCACGGTGTTGCTGCTGGTGCTGCCGCTGGAGTTGGTGGCAATGCAGTAGTAAAAGCCGTTGTCCGAGGCCGTCGTCGCGGAGATCGTGTACGAGGTGATGGTCGCTCCGCTGATGGCCGTGCCGCCGGTGATGCTGGCAGCGGCGGTCGCTGTGCGGTAATAAGCCGTGGTCGGCGAGGTGGTGTAGGGATAGCTGAGGAGGAAATCACCCGTGTAGGTCGTGCTGCTGACCGTGTTGGTGCCCACGAGGACCGCTTTTTCGGTCGCGGTCAGGTCCGTGCCGATGGAGTGATAATCCGGCGGCTCGGTGCCGATGAAGAACGGCGTCGCGCTGACGAAAGGCCCGTTGTAGGTGATGTTGGCGGCGAAATGGTGGCCGGTGGACTGCAACATCCACGCACCGGTGGTCGAGGGCGTGCCGAGCGTGGCCACGTGATAATCGCCGTATTACCAGGGCTCGGTGGTCGCCGTCGTCGGGCTGGAGCGGATCACGTCGTCGGCGTTGCGGATTTCGTTGAACGTATTGTACCCGGTGGTGCTCAACGCCGTCGTGGCGAGGGTCAAGGCGGCGGTGCGGGGAGAGACCGTCTGGCCGGAGGACACGGTGGCACTCAGTTCGTAAGCAGCGATGGAGCTGGTGTTGAACGACACCGGGCCACCGCCGATCACCGGGCCGTTGCGGTTACTGTCCGGCGGCGTGCCGGGCAGGTTGGTCCATTTTTTTGTCGTAGGTCAGGCTGTAGGTTGTGGAGACCGGCGTTGTGAGCGCATACGGGCTGGCCTGTGCGGTTGAGGTGGTCAACAGCGTGTTCGCCGCAGTGACCACCGCCGCCGTGTCCGCGTGGCAGGCGGCGAGTCCACAATAAAAAAGAGCACCCAGCAGGAGCACGGTTCTGCTTGGGGGCGGTGGTGGATTGGCGCTAGGGTGCTTATCTTCATGGCGGCACGGTGGGACTAAACTTTGCTCTTACAGATCGAAATTAGGCAACAGGCAAGCATTCAGCCGGACGTGGCAAACAATGTCATGTTAAGCAATGTTAAGGATTCAACGATCCGCGTGCTGACCTGCCCGGATGCTCCGTTCAGGCCGAACCTTCCCTTTTCTCGACACCTTCTTCGGCTCTATGCGTCGGTTGCCTGCCCAAACCCTCATCGAATGGCTTTTTGTCGCCTGCCTGATCGTGGTTTGCGCCCTGCTTTCCTGGTTCGAATATTATGGGAGTAGCGAGGTCAGCCGGGTCACGGCGGAACATTTGCGTACCGGCTTCGCCGGACAGGCGCAGTTGCTCGGCAACACCTTCGATTCCGAACTGCTCGACGCCTGCAACCAGTTGCTGCCCGACAGCGAGTCTCTCAATGCCGCCAGCCGCGAGGCGGTCCACGCCGCGCACCTTCGCCGTTGGCAGAGCAGTTAGCCGCGACCGATGTTTCGGCGTTTGGCGGTGGCGGCGACCGAGGGTTCCGCCGTGCAACTTTACGTGCTCGACCAGAAGACGGCCCGGTTGATCCGCACGCCTTGGCCACCGGAATGGGACCGGCTGCGCGACAACGTGTCGCGGAAGGTGGCGGCCGGCAGCGGGCCACCTTTCCAAGACTCAACCGGCACGGTCCTCGAGTTCCCGGTTTTCCGCAACCACCTCGAAAACGAATGGATGGTCTTTGATCTGGACCGCGAATACGTCGCCAAGACGTGGCTGCCGGATCTCGTCCGACGGTTTCTCACCCAGGATGGGCAGCCGCTGGGCAACGTGGTGGTGCATCCTTGGCTGCGGCCCGATGATCTGATCTACCGGATCGGAGCACCGCTAAAAGCGTCGGATGCACAGACGATCTCCGTGCGTTTCAACGGGCAGGGTTGGGGCACACAGACTCACAGCCGACGCGGCGAGGATGACTTCTGGTTGCTGACGGCCCGCCAGCGTCCGGGCGCACTGGAGGCCGTCGTCGCCGCCGCCCGCTGGCGCAGCTTCATCCTCGCCTGCCTGCTCAACCTCTTGACGCTGACTGCCGGGTTCGTCCTGTTACGATATGCCCGCCGCTCCCGTCGGGTCGCCGCGCTGCACATGCGTTTCGTCGCTAATGCATCGCACGAACTACGGACACCTTTGACTGTCATCCGTGGGGCCGGGCAAAACCTCAGCCGGGGAGTGACCAGCGATCCCGGTCGCATTGAGCAATACGGGCGATTCATCGTGCACCACGCCGACCAACTCAACAGACTGGTCGAGCGGATGCTCGAACTGGCCGACGTGCGGCGCATCGCTGCCTCGCCCGAGCATCTGCCGGTCAGCGTTAAGGAAGCACTGGAAGGCGCGGTCGCCGCAACGCTGGCGGACACGCGCGCTGCGGGCTGCAAGGTCGAGGTCAACATCCTTTCCCGTCTACCCAATGTGAAGGGAGACGCGGCAGCCCTGCGTCAGGTATTCCAAAACCTGATCAGCAACGCGGCGAAGTACGCCGCCAGCGGCGGTTGGATCGGGGTGAAAACCGAGCAGGTTCCCGGCGGGACGACGCCGATGGTGGAAGTTCGCATCGCGGACCGCGGACCGGGCATTCCCGAAGCGGAACAGGCCCGCATTTTCGAGCCGTTTGCTCGGGGTGCTTCCACTCGGGAGAAGAAAATCCAGGGCAGTGGGTTCGGACTGAGCATGGTGCAAGAAATCGTGCAAGCACACCATGGCACGGTTTCTTTGCGTAGTACCTTAGGGCGCGGCACGACCTTCATTGTCCGCTTGCCTGCGATGGCGAAGAAGTGAAGATGAGACGCTAGCCAGCCTTGTTTCGACGGACGTTCAGATCACCGCCATAAAACCACGCATCCTTTTGGTCGAAGACGAAGCTGCCGTCGTCTTTATCGCCTCCGACCTTTTGGAATCCGCTGGCTACATGGTCAAGACGGCGGCCACCGGCGCGAAGTCGCGGCTGTTGTTGTTGAAGACGACGTGCACCGCGTCCGCCTGGCGGGCGAGGGTCTGCGCGCGGCTCATGACCTCATTGAGCTCCGTGTCGCTGTAGTCGTAGTGAAACCGCTCGGCCACGGTCTTGCCGGTGAGATACGCTTTCGGATCGCGCCGATGCAGCCGCAGGTAGGCCACGCGCGTCTCGATCATGTGCTCTAAGCAGCGTCCAAGCTGACCAACACCACCGCGCGGGCAGGAAACAGCATATTGGCCCACGAAAGCGAAAAATTCTCGCAGCCACGCCGTGGCGGGGACTGTTACCGTGTAGTGATCGATGGCCGTCTGAGCAGACAAAACGGAAACGGGCTCAGGGATGAGCAGTGGGGTGGAAAAGGGAAATCACACCACCAAACCGGCACGCGAGAACCAGCTTTCAGGTTTCCTGCGAACTCGGCAGCGTGAAGGTAAACGTCGCGCCTGCCCCGTGGATGCTTTCGGCCTTTACCTTACCGCCGTGCGCCTCGACGATGCGTTTGACGATGGCCAACCCGAACCCGGTGCCTTCCTTGGCGGGATCGGTGACGCGTTTGTCGAAGACTTTTGCCAGCATCCCCGCAGGGATGCCCTCCCCATCGTCATGCACGACACACGTCACCGTGCCCACTTCCTCGCTCGCGCTCACGACCACCCGGCCACGCGCACTGTACTTGAACGCATTGCCAAGCAGGTTCTGGAACACCCGTTCGATCAAGCTGGCATCGGCGAAAACAGACAGCGTGGTCGGCACCTCGTTGACGACCTGGATGGCGTGTTTGGAAGACACCGCTTGCAGGTCGTGCAGTAACCGTTGGACCAGCGGCCACAGTTCAAAGGTGCGGTGTTCGGGCCGCAGCGGCCCTCCCGGCACCAGTGGCTCTACCTTGGTGTCCAGTGCCCGTTTGATCAGGGAGTCCACCCGGCCCAGATTGCGTTGCAAGATCTCGAAGAGTTCGCTCGCGTCCGCGCAGGCGCTCTGGTGCATATCTTCCTTTAGCTCATCGACCAGGAGCGAAACCGCGTTGAGCGGTGTGCGCAGATCGTGGGCGATGAAGGAGAGGTGCTCCTCTTCCTGCTCTTTCCGTAGGACCGACTGCTGTTCGGCAAAGGCCATGACGGCTTTACGGACCGCCTCGTCGATGCCGCGGTTGATGATGCGCGCCGCTTCACCCGCGATGGAGAAGCCCTGACGCTCAGCGAGGGTGCTGAAAGCCGTTCGCAGCAGATTGTACTCGGTGACGACCTCGCCCACGTCGAGGCCCTCGCGGAACCGCATGACGCCGTGGTGAAGGGGGTTGTTGCTGGCAAGCTCAGCGGGCACGGCACCGCCGCCTTTCACCGCGAGTTCGCGGGTGATCGCGGCGATGAGGAAGGGCAGATTATTGGTGATCGCGAGCTTGTCGAGGCGGCGCTCACGCAGGAGTTCGCCCGCCTGGATGCGCCATTCGGCGATGAGCTCCTCCTGGTTGCGCCCGAACATCTCGGCCAACTGTTCAAGCGTGGAAGACGGTAGAGGTGGCATACAAAAATTGTCTCGAACGCTCGCGCTGATCTCGTCGCGGTCTTCCCTGCTTGCTTTGCCCTGCCTCTATTGTAAATCCGGCGAGAGCGAACCGAATGGGACCGGGTATGTGGACGAAGCCGACTTGTCTTTCTTTCCACTCTTCTTCCCGTGAGATGGATGGAAGCGGCTACTTGGCTTGGGTGGAGGCATCCCGCAGCTTTTTGATGTCGTTGTGCGCGGCCAACACCGCGTCATGCTGCGTCTGCACCAGCGTCTTGGTCGTTGCGCCAAGGCTGTCATCCGCCAGCGCGAGCCGGTAGGACTTGACGGCGCTGTCCTCGCCGCGCTCGCACTCGGCCAGGATGCCGTGGCGATCCTGGCTGGTCAGCACGTTCTTGAGGCCGATCCAGCCGCGATGCACGGCACTGGTCACGCTGCCAGCGGTTTCGGGTTTGGCCTCGCCCAGCTCGAAGGCCGCTTTCTGGAGTTCCTTGGCGAACTCGTGCCGTTGCTCGGCGTAGCCTCCAAAGAGTTTCTTGAGATCCGTGTCGTGCGTGGCGTCGGCTACTTGTTGGTACCCCTTCTCACCGTCTTTGAGTGCTTCGACGAGAGTGTTGAGCGTGGAGATCGTTTTCTGCGGGTCAGGAGTTTCCATTGGGCTTCTGATTCGCCCAGCGGCACCTCACTGGTTACCATTATCTTGCTTCCCGGACGGTTTGCTGATCTTCCGACAGCTTTTGGCATCCTACGCGCAAATGCCAAAACTTGGTTCTGGATAACGAGAGCCAGGGCGTCGGGCGAAACCACGCGTGCAAACCCGCCCATCGCAAAACCGTACGTCTTTTCCGAGTCGGTGTCCCCGTATGGTTCCGTGCATCGGCACGAATAAGCCTTTTAGCAGCCAAAAAGGGGACAAGGCGCGCTTGTGGCTCGAAGGTAACCGGAGATCCCAGGAGTGCCCTTGTTCCCCGTTGCCGCCGATGAAGACCCAGCCAGAACCCAACCCACCCGGTGAGAATGTGCCACCACTACTCGCGGGCTTTCTGTTGGAACGGCGCGACGCCATCACCAAACTCTGGATCGAAGCGGTACGCCGCAACAAGACTTTGGAAGCCGCCAAGCAAGTCGATGACGTGGAATTGGCTGACCACCTGCCCAAACTTTTTGATGATCTTTCAGCCACCCTGCGGGGTGAGTCGGTGGAACGGGAAGCGAAGAGTGATGCGGAAGCGCACGGGGAGCACCGCTGGTGGCAGCACTATGAATTAGAGGAAGTGCTGGCAGAGTTGGGCATCGTCAGCCGGGTCCTGCTTTCCCACGGCCTGGATGCGTTTGTCGACGCGTATCCCGACACGCCACCGGAACAGCGGCGTGGGGCGCGCGAGCGCATTCTGCGCTTCTTTGAGGATGCAGCGGCGGGCAGCGTGCGCCAGTACGTCGAGCGAAATAACCGGCAGACAATGGCGGATGCCCAGCGGGAACGCACTGTCTTGGAGAGCATCACGGATCGCTTCTTCGCCTTCGATGCCGGGCTGCGTTACACGTACCTCAACGAGGCGGCCAAGCGCGGCATGGCGGGGCACATCGCCGATCCTGCTGCCCTAATCGGCCAGCACTTCTTTGACGTGTTCCCGGAGGCGCGCGGGACGGCGATTGAGGAAGGATACCAGCAGGCGATGTCCGAAGGAGTGATGGTTGAGTTCGAGGTGTTCTACGAACCCTGGAGCCGCTGGTACGAGAGCCGTTGCTACCCAATCCAGGGTGGTGGTTTATCTGTGTACTTCCGCGATGTCACCGAGGAAAAGCAGGTTGCCCAAGCACTTGCCGCCAGCGAGACGAAGTACCGCTCGCTCTTCGACTCCATCGACGCGGGCTTTTGCGTCCTGGAAATGCTGTGGGATGGACGAGGCAACGCGGTCGACTATCGCTACCTGGAAGTCAATCCAGCCTTCGAGCAGCAAACCGGCCTGCGTGAGGTGGTGGGTAAAGCAGTCAGCGGCGTGATTCCCGGTCTGGAGCCGAGTTTGTTCGAGACCCTTGGGCACGTTTCCCGGACCGGCGAACCCAAACGCTTTATCGAAGGTGCCAAAGCGATCGACCGCTGGTTTGACGTTTATGGCTTTGCAGTCGGCACAGATGAACCTCGCAAGGTTGCCTTGTTGTTCAACGACATCACCGAGCGACGCCGGGCGGAGGATGGGTTGCAAACTGCCAAAGCCGCCTTGCACGAGGTGGCCGAGCAACGGCGCTTGGCGCTTGACTCCGCGCAGATGGGCTGGTGGCACATCGACCTGACCACCAACCAGGTGCACATGGACGAGCGTTTCAAGAAGCTCTTCGACGTCCACCAGGAGACGGATTTCTACGGCAAGGTCCTGACCCGCGTGCATCCGGACTACCGCGCGGCGGTGGACGCCGGCGTCAAGGCAGCCACCCGCGTGCACGATCCGGTCCCCTACGCACTGGAGTACCCGGTGGTCCATGAGGACGGTTCCGTCCTTTGGTTGGTGGCGCGCGGGCAGGGCTCCTTCGATGGAGAAGGCGACAACCGCAAGGCCGTGGCGATGTTTGGGACGATGACGGACATCACCGAAGCCAAGGCAGTCCAAGACGCCTTGTGTGAGAGCGAGGAACGCCATCGCTTGGTGATCGAAGGCGCGCAACTGGGCACCTTCATGTGGGAACTGCCCTCGCGCCGCGTGCATTGGAACACCCGGAGGAAGGAACTTTTCTTCCTGCCGTCCGACACAGAGATGACCTTTGACGCAGGCATCGCGCACCTGCACCCCGAAGACCGTGAACCAACCCGTCGCGCCGTCGAGGCAGCCATCACCAACCGCGCATCCTACCAGATCGAGTACCGAGCCGTGTCGCCTACCGGTGAGATTCGCTGGATGTATGCCACTGGCTATCCCATCGTTGATCCGGCCATCGGTGAGGTCAGCCGCGTCCAAGGCGTCGCCGTTGACATCACCACGCAGAAAGATGCCCAGGTCCACCTGCGCGAACTCGCCGATGCCATGCCGCAGATCGTCTGGTCTGCCCGGCCCGACGGCATTCTCGATTACACGAACCGCCGCTGGTACGAATACACCGGCCAGACCGAAGGGGAGGTTTCCCCGGCGGACTGGGGGGCACGCGTTCACCCCGACGACATTGCCCACGCCGCTGAAGTTTGGACCCGCTCAGTCACCACCGGCGCACCCTACGCCACCGAGTTTCGCGTCAGGCGCGCCGACGGCGAGTACCGCTGGTTCCTCGTTCGCGCTCTGCCCATCCACGACGCCGCCGGCCACGTCGCTCGCTGGTACGGCACGTGCACGGACGTTCACGACCAGCGCGCCCTCTCAGAGCAGAACGTCCGACTGCTTGCAAGCGAACGGGTAGCCCGCTCCGAAGCCGAGCGCACCAGCCAGATGAAGGACGAGTTTCTAGCCACGCTCAGCCACGAACTGCGCACCCCGCTCAACGCCATCCTGGGCTGGACCCAGGTGCTGCGCGGCGACCCGGCGAACACCGAGGACATGGAGGCGGGCCTAGCCACCATCGAGCGCAACTCGCGCGCGCAGACGCAGATCATCGAAGACCTGCTCGACATGAGCAAGATCATCTCGGGCAAGGTGCGCCTGGACGTGCAGCCCCTCCAACTTGACCAAGTAGTTGCCGCCTCGGTTGAGACCATGCGCCCGGCTGCCGTAGCCAAGGGCATCCGTCTGCAAGTGTTGATTGACCCCGAGGCGCGCATGATCAGCGGCGACCCTAACCGCTTGCAGCAGGTGTTCTGGAACCTGCTCTCCAACGCCATCAAGTTCACGCCCAAGGAAGGCAAGGTCCAGGTGGTGCTCCAAAGGGTGCACTCGCATCTCGAAGTCAGCATCGCAGACACGGGAGAAGGCATCGCACCCGAGTTTCTGCCCTACGTGTTTGACCGCTTCCGCCAGCAGGACGCCACCACCACCCGCCGCCACGGCGGCCTGGGCCTGGGGCTGGCTATCGTCAAGCAACTGGTGGAGCTGCACGGCGGCAGCATCCACGTCGACAGCACTGGTCCGGGGCAGGGCACCACCTTCAAGGTGATGCTGCCCCTTTCTGTGATGCTGCCCGCGCCCGCTCCTGACGACTCCGAGCGTCGGCACCCCCAAAGCGGCGGTGTCACCTTGCCGATTCCCGCCGACCGCTTGAACCTAGTGGGCATCAAGGTGCTGGTGGTCGACGATGAGGCAGACGCCCGCGCATTGGTCCAGCGCCTCCTGAAAGATCGAGGGGCCATGGTGGAGGTTGCCGCAAGCACTGCCCAGGCACTTGAGCTGATGCAATCCCAGCGTTTCGACGTATTGGTTAGCGATATTGGAATGCCAGAAGCAGATGGCTTCGAACTGATCCGACGGGTGCGTGCGTTGCCCGCCGAACAGGGGGGCAACACGTCCGCCATGGCGTTGACGGCTTACGCACGTTCGGAAGACCGGCTCAAGGTTATCCTGGCAGGCTTCCAGATGCACATGGCCAAACCCGTCGAAGCTGCTGAACTGCTGGCTTTGGTGGCGAGCCTAGCGGGACGTGTCGCTGGGATTGAAGACGTCCCCGCTTAATCTTTCTGGATACCGGGGGACGCTAAAGCTGTCTTCTTTGACGCCCGCGAACTTGGCGGACTTCGTGCCACGTCGTGTTCGTTGTCTCAAAAAACGGAGGTCTTTCGGGACGTACTTACTTCTGCAAGATGACGCTTCGCCGGGGACGAACCTCGGCGGGCGGGCAACGGAGACAGCGTCCGAGACGCGTACACCTACGCGCGGGGAGGCCACGCGCGAGCAGTGGCAGCGCAGGTGGCGGATGCTCAGGCCGGCAGCCGAGAGCGAGCCGCGCCGAACCGGGCGGTTCGGAGACCGTAACAGGCAACACCAGCACACTCACAACGTGAGCAAGGCGTCGCCCGTATCCTAACAGGTGGCTAATGGCAAGCCGTCTTCAAGCCGCCTCGGTTATACGTGTTGAGCGGCATGGTGTCGAAAGCCTCAAACGGGAAGGGCAAGCCCCTTCCAGGTAGACTACGCTGCTCCCGTTTGCTTGCCAGTCGCCTCTTCTTCGGTGAGATGCACCGCGATGGTGTGGATCAAGAGGCCATAGCCGCACTTGGCCACGATGTCAGCGATGCTGTAGCCGACCTGCAAGCTCATCTCCGCTCCCGCCCCGGTCAGCCCGAAGAAAGGGGCCATATAGGCGATGGGATAGAAACCCCAGGCAAAGAGGGTCAGCAGCCCCGTGTTGCGCAAGAGGATGGACACCTGCGCGCTGGAGCGTTGCATGGCCGCACGAAGTTCACCCAGTAAGACCACTAGGATGTACACGAAGGGGATCGAACTCAGCGTGCCCCACAGGCCGCGGTGCGAGAACACCGTCTGGCTCACCCGGTCGGTTTCACCCACGTAACCGAAGAGGATCATCAAGAAGGCGGCAACCGACAGTTTGAAGATCAGGCTGCCCGTGACCTTGCGTGTCAGGCCCAGGATCAGGATGAGTTCAACGACCAGCAACGGCACCGTGAGCATCCAGTCGATGTAGCGATAGGCATGGTTGAAGGGGATGCCGGTGGGCGAGTAGCCGCCGCTCGCGTTGATTTGGTAAGACGCCTCCCAGTTGTTGAAGATGCGGAAATAATGGTACCCCGCGATGAGGACGACCATGGCTCCGGCCGTGACACTCCCGCGGTACTTCATGACGATCTCGTGACGGACAAGGGCAAAGAAAACAAAGGTCGCCATCATGCTGGCAATGGCCAACGAGAGGACGTTGTAGACAGTGGAATATTGAGCGGAAGTGAGTTCGGGCATGGTCGTTTTTTCTTTGTGACTGAGGCACAACGAATTGTTCGGACTGCGACAGCGCGATCCAGACGCTAATACGCCAACGATGTTTTCGTGGTTGTCTAAAACGTCGTGATGCTTCCCTTTTCTTCATTCCAGCCGGGTAAATTTTGTGCCCGGCACTTCGATCCATCGGAAGAACAGCATTAGTCCTTGGAGAACGAGCAGATTCGTCACGAGGAAGAACACCGCCTCCTCCACCGGCAGGCCAAACAGTTCCCAGCCGGTAACGTGCAGCGGCGAAATGCTCCAAATTTTTAGTCCGATGGCCGCCCGATCCACCGCCCACAGGTAGATCGTCGCGGCGAGGAGGCTGGCTCCAAGCATGTGCCGCGACTGCCACAGGGTCTCTCCACCGTAACACCAGTGCAGCGCCAAGGGTGGAACGCCCCAGACGAGGATTAATCCGAGGTAGAGCCAACGTCCGCCGGCCGCAGTGGCTAAGGCACCTGCGGCCCCTACTGCTAGTGACAGCGCTCCCCCAACGATCCGGGGCGTCCACACTCGAGATGGCGATTCGAGCCATCCGCGCGCACTTCCGAGTCGCAGAAGGCAAAGCAGGCACGAGCCCGTGAGCACGGGCTGGAGGACAAAGAAGCAGCATTCCTCCAGGGGAACCCGGCCGAGGCGCAAAGAGCCAGACACCCGATCAAGCGGGTAGGACCAGATTCCACGCTCAATGAGGTAATTGTCCCAGGGAGTGGTGTAGAATAGTGCCACGCCTGCGATAAATCCGAAGCCGAGAATCACACGCGGTGGCCGTGGACCGCTTGCCCGATGGTAAACCAAGAGCAGCGCACCGATGGCTGGCAGAATGAAAGTCGCGTGAAAACCCCAGTACGTCATCCCAAACCATTCGGAGCAATCCAGCTAGCAGGCGTCTTTATCGTCGAAGGCTCGAAGATCGGGCCACGCTCCGCACGGTGAACGGCACGACCACTGTGCGGCTGCTGGCTCAAAGAATGTCAAGGCAGCGGTGAAACCATCAACACATTGCAGATTGAGCGATTCATAAGTAAACGCCCATTTTAACAAGATTCGTGAGCAGGTTCAAAAACGGTGGTTTTGCAGGACGATGCTGAAAGTGCGAGCGCTCGCACTTCAGGCTTTCGCCTGGCCCGTCGCCTCGCGATCCTCGACCCAGTTCCAGATCACCGGCTGGCCAGGCCCTGCTCGAATGATGACTTGATCCGCGCCTGTCACTGCGTTGCGGCGAGCCGTGTCCGTACAGATTGTCACTCTCATCGTCTACCATAATGACTCGGTGCCACCTGTCCGCCCTGACCCGAACACCTACCGGGTGGTCGAAGGCCGCTTGTTGGCCAGGGAGTACCCGGGTGCCTGCGCACCCGACCGAAGCCCGCAAAAAAATCGCGGCTTTTTTTGAAGGCGGGCATCACAACCTTTATCGACCTGACCGAACCCCATGAACTCGCCCTCTACGAACAGTTGCTGGCAAACGCCGGGACCAATTACCATCGCTTTCCCATCCGTGATGTGAGCGTCCCGGCGGATGCGCGTCACATGCACGACATCCTCGACGCCATCGACGCCATCGACGCCATCGACGCCATCGACGCCATCGACGCCATCGACGCGGCCCTGGCAGCCGAGCGCACCGTGTACGTCCACTGGCCGGGGCGGCATCGGCAGAACCGGCACGGTGGTTGCCTGCTGGCTACAACGCCATGGACGCAGCGCCGGTGGCGCGCTGCCGGAACTGGCCGGGTTCTGGCGAACCGTGTCCAAGCGTCACCGGCCCGGCGCGATGATGAAGGGATAGTTGGTGGAAACAGGATGCGCTCGATGCCCTGGACCTCTTGTGCCCAGGCGAGGTGCGTCGGGCTAAACATGCCGCTGGGCTTGACGTGGAAGTTCTAGCGCACGTAGTCGCGGATGGGGCGATGCAGGTGCTCTGCCTGTCTGGACATTGCGTCGATGCGCTCCAGGTGGAAAAGCACGGTTTCGCCCCAGAGCCCCCAGGATGATTTGCAGGTCTGGACAACGGTCGAAGACGCCCGAGAGGATCAGGCGCACCGTCTGGATGTCCGCTTCGATGTCTTGGTTGGCGGGGCAGTCGGGTTCAGCGGCCTGAGATGCTGACGAAACCAATGCGGGAAAGGAAACCGTGCTGATCCTTGCTAGCCAGAAAGTGGCATAGGCGCTGCTTTAACTTTTATTTATTTTTTTCTTGATCAAGCGAGCGGCTGCTGGTAAAAACCTCCTCCAGTAACGGCAGAAATTTTCCTTATCTCGTTTATTTTCATGAAGAAACCTCTTATTCGCTTCGCTATCCTTGCAGCGGTCTTGGCTGTTGCTGGCAGTGCGTCTGCCGACCCGGTCGTGCTGAACGGCAGCTTTGAAAATCCCGACATCAGCGGTGGCTCCATTGCAACAGGGGGCACCTCTTGGACGCCCTCCACTTCTGGAGTTTTCATTTTCGACAACGCGAGCGGCTTTGGCCAAACATCTTACGGTTCGCAATATCTCGCTTTGAATCCGGCGAAATCTGACGCGCAAACCATCTCGGGTTTCCAATTGGGTACGGTGTACACGTTCAGTGCCTACTTTGCAGACCTGCATAACGCAACCGACCCGGCCCTGACTGTTACTCTCTCTGGCGTGGTCAGCCTCAGCCAGACCTTCACCGCGCCGGTGGCCGGGGCTTCCGGCACAACCGCGATTGCCTTCACTCATGTGACGTTCACTCTCCCGGCTTTGACGACCTCCGGCGCGATTACACTGACGCTGACGGATGCCAGCACGAATGGGGCGATTGCGGTGGACAACGTTTCGGTTGTGCCTGAACCGAGCAGCATCTTCGCTGCTCTCCTGGGCTTGGGCGTGGCTGGTTGGGCAGTCGGTAAGCGCCGCGTGCAGCTTCAAAGCCAACCGGTTTGTCTGTAGCCGGGAACCGTCGATCCGGCGTGACGGCTGGGAAGAAGTTTGTACTGGTAAACCCGGCTGAAGTCGTCAGTTTCGGCGCAGCGATTTCATCGACCGATAAACATTAAGTCCGTTGCAGTCAGCGGGCTCGGGTCTGACGGGTCTCTCTTCCTGTCCTCTGGGGTGATGACGCGAAATCCTTGTTGATCCTCGCAGCCTTCGGGGGCGAAGAGCATGGCGTGGATCAATAGAAAAAAGCCGATGGCACCAAGGCCGGCAAATGTGGCGAGGAAGATCATAGGGTCCGAAGGAGAAGTAAGGACAGAGCTTGGCCTGTCAAAAACTTGGTTGCTCATGATCTGCAGTTAGCAAATTCTCTGCCCGAGAAACGTTGGTGATCGTTTCTAAGACGCGTTTTCGAGTCCCCTGGGGAGGCCGCGCGCCGCGAGGAATTTTGAAATTTCCCGGCGGAAGCGACTCTCACCGAACTTGGCGGCTTGGTCCCGGCAGGCGGAGCTTTCCCATTTTTGCGACGCAAACGCCTCGATGCCCGCGATGAGGCTGTCCACGTCCTGCCGGAAAAAGAAAACTCCGGTACTTCCATTTCGCACGGTTTCCAAGACCCCACCTACCCCGTAAGCGATCACGGGCCGACCCGAGGCCTGGGCTTCCAGGGGAGTAATCCCAAAATCTTCGACGCCTGGAAAAATGAGGGCTTGGCACCGAGCGTAGAAGTCCCGCAGTACGGAAAACGGTTGCGGGCCGAGGAACTGGACGTTGGCCCGCGCCTGGCGGCGCAGCCGCGGCAGTTCGGGTCCATCGCCGATGATGATCAGGCGCTGACCCAGCCGGTTGAAGGCGGCGACAGCGAGGTCGATGCGTTTGTAAGGCACCAGTTGCGAGACCACGAGATAGAAATCTTCCGGCGTGGACACCGAGGCAAAATCCTGCGTCGCCACGGGCGGATGAATCACCGTCGATTCCCTGCCGTAAGCCGCGTGGATACGCTCCTGCACGAAGCGGGAATTGGCGATGAAATGATCCACCCGTTGCGCGGCCGCACGGTCCCAGCGGCGCAGGGTGGGGGTCAGCCGCCGCAACAACGTCATCCCCGGCCCGGCGGCCTGCGCGTAAGACTCTTGCTGATCCCAGAGATAACGCGGGGGCGAATGACAATAGCAGACGTGGGCGGCACCCGGCGGCACCCGTAAACCCTTGATCATGCTGGCGTCGCTGCTGAGCACCAGCGCGGCGTTTTCGCGGATGCGGTGGCTGCCGATGATCAGCGGAAACAAGGGTAAAGCCTGTTTGTAAAATCGCGCGGCCCCGGGCAGGCGTCCGAACCACGGAACGGCTAGCCGATGCTGGCGCAACGCCGGACTCAAACGCGCACGGTTGGCGACCAGCGTGTAGATGGGCGCCTCGGGGAAGAGCGCGCAGAACTGTTCGAGCACCTTCTCGCCGCCGCGCATCCCCACGAGCCAATGATGGGCCAGAACGGTTTCCATGGGCGAGAGGATTAATCCGGGGTCAGGCAACTCCCGCTTCCGCCAGCACCTGCCAGGTTTTTTCGGCGGCCTGTCTCCACGAAAACTGCGCGGCGCGCTGGAGACCGTTTGCCGACATCGTGCGGCGTTGGGTTTCCGTCAGTCGGGACATCCGCGCGATGCCGTCGGCGATGGACTCCGGGTCCTGCGGGTCGCAAGAAAGCACGGCCCCGGTGCTGTCCGGCTGTTCGGGCCGAAACTCCGGTCCACACACTTCCGGCAAGCTGGCGGCGTGGCTGGTGAGAACCGGGCAGCCGCAGGCCATGGCTTCCAGCGGGGGGAGGCCGAAACCTTCGTAGACCGATGGGAAAACGAATCCGCGCGCTCCCGAGTAAAGACAGGCGAGTTCCTCCTCGTCGACGTGGCCGAACAGCCGCGTCCCGGGAGGAACCTGCTCGAACCCCTGGTCACGAAAAACGCTCCCGGCAGCTCCCGCGATGACCAGTTCCAAGCCGTCGGGTTGGCAGCGTTCCCAGGCGGTAAAAAGGCGGCGCAGGTTTTTGCGAGGTTCCAGCGAGGCAACGCACAAGAAATAAGGTTTTGCCAAACCCTTGCGCCGAAGAAAATCCGCCACGACCGGCACGCCCACCGGATGCAGGCGGTCGTCCACGCCGTTGTGAATGGCGACCACGTGATCTTCCGGCAAATCGGCCCGCTCGATCAGTCGTCGGCGCGAGAACTCCGACACGGTGATCACCCGGCGGACTTTGCGCATCAACCTGGGCAACATGAAGCGATACCAGCGGGCGAATTTGCCCTCGAACCACTCGGGATGATCGAGGGTGGCCGCATCGTGCACCGTCACCACCTGGCGTTCCACGGACAGCGGGCCGGTGTTGGCCGGACTCCACAGAAGACTTCCGCGCGCGCGAACGGGAAGGATGAATTGTTCCCACCCGTGGCCGCGCATCCCTTGCCCGCCGCCACGGGGCCTG
This sequence comes from uncultured Chthoniobacterales bacterium, assembly GCA_964236475.1. Lineage (GTDB taxonomy): Bacteria > Verrucomicrobiota > Verrucomicrobiia > Chthoniobacterales > SZAS-18 > CAHJWO01. Next base: position 37,490 of record CAXSED010000006.1, on the reverse strand, counting down.
ACCGCGGTAAGACGGTCTTCCAGATAGGGCAATAGCCCGAGCACATAGCGTTGGACTCCCGTGACACGCTGCTGGAGACAGCGCAGGTTGACGAGACAGGATGGTGCGGACATGCCGGGGATCAGTCTTCAACCGGCGCGGGCTGGCGATTGACCGGAGGACTGCCCCAAGCCAAGCCCAGGAACGCAGCGGCGTAAAGCTGGAGCACGGGAATTTGCAACGGACAATCGCCGAGCGCGTGCAGATAAACAGAGGCCAGCGCCGTTCCTGCCGCCAGGCCGGTGCGGGTGGCAAACTGCGTTTGCCGCAGCCAGCGCCAGAGCCGTCCAAAGGCTCCCGCCACCAGCAACGCCCAGGCACCCAGGCCGATCCAGCCCCATTCGGCCAATGTTTGCAGGTAGTCTTCGTGGGTGTGGCCGAGCACGGTGAACGGATCGCCTGGCCGGAAGGCCGGCGCAAAGAAATAACTGTGGATGCTCGAAGTCTGCACCAGCACCTTGTATGTGCCCACGCCCGCGCCGAAGAAAGGCCGTCCCCGCGCCATCTCCCACGCCGCGCGGCTCTGCATGTAACGCGGGTACTCGGGTTGCCGCAGTTCGGCGGGAAGACGCCGCAGGCGCTGCCATGGTTTCAGGTCGTGGTTGATAAACAGGATCCCCGCGCCCAGCAGGGCCACCGGAGCGCAAATGCCCAACCATCCCCACCACCGCCGCGTCTTCGGTGGAACATGGTCGGGGGTGGCGTGCCCTTGCCGCATGATCCGCCAGCAAAACGGCGACAGGCAGATGCCGATGGCCAGTGCCGCCCGGGAATTGTTGGCGAAAAGCGCGACGTACATCACCCCGACCACACACCGCCAGCCGGTCCGCCGCGTTGGCGAGACGGCGGTAGCTGCTTGCCAGGCAGCGGCGGGCAGGGCGAAGTTGAGAAAGGCTCCCGCGTTACCGTGGTAATCGAACGGGCCGAAGATTTCGCCCTGTGCCCAGAGACGACGCTCCAGGTAATCTTGCAGCTGCGGCCACTCACCCGTTTTGAGGATCAACCCCGCGATGCTCACCCCCAGGCCCGCCAGCGCGATCGTGCCGAGAAAACGCTGCCGCCAGCGGGCCGCGCGGCAGAGGTCCGCCGCCACGGGGATGACGAACAAATATCCGAGCATCTCCACCGTGGCGGTCCAGCCCGTAGCCACGTCCACCGTCCCAGGCAGGAACGGCACGCTGGCAGGATTCGGCAGGAAAGACCGGCTGGCCACGTCAAAAGTGGATCGCGGATTCAGCAGCGAAACCCCCGCCAACGCCGCCAGAAAAATTACGGTGCCCACACAGAGGGGGGGCACCATCGGCAGGCGGCGTTCCCACAGGAAGCCACCCACCCAGAGAGCGGCGGCAGTCCAAAGCACGGCGGCAAGGGTCAACGCCGCCCAGTAAGGTCGGCTCCCGAAGGCCCACGGCGCGAGAAAAATCGCGGCGACGAGCAGGGAACCCGCGGCGGAAGCCGGATCGCCCCGGGGCTGCGGAGGCGCGGAGAATCGTTGCAACACTGCTGGAGAAGACATTTTACCAAAGGGACTTCCGCCGTATCCTCCCGTGGGCGAGAGACGTGGATAAATGGAACGATGTCTGCTCTGTCCGTCTCATGAAGTTGTACGTTCGATTGACTGGACCGGGACGAGTCTCCGTGATTCGGCTTACGCTGGCGATTCTTTTCAGCTTGGTCTGGTCTTGCGCGGCGGATTGGAGTACCCAGCTACCCCCGAATTACGTCGCGGCGGGCACGGCCCACCGCAGCAACATCTTCTTCGCCGGGGACGCTGTTTTGTATAACCTCGGCGCAACCGGGGTGACTTCCTACGAGGTGCGCAACTATGACGGCACCCTGGTGGAAAGCGGGCCGCACGACCCCGGCAGCCAAACGCTCGCGCTCTCCACCTCGGCTCTGGGATGGTACAAGCTCTACCTGTACGGTGCCCCGGATCAGGGCGCGCCGTGGCACACGGTCGTTGGCGGGAGCATGTTCGTCATCGTCCGCAGCAATCCCAACTTCCCGCCGCTCGCCGCGTTGGATGCGCTGCCGGGTTGGTATCCCGATTCCGACGACCAGTTGCTCGGGTTCATCGGGCGCGGGCCGCAGCGCTTGTACGTACTGGACGCTAGTAATCCCGCCCAGGCGATCCAGTTCCTCGACGAGGACGTGGCGATCCTGAAACAAAACTACCTGCCGTATGACCCGGTGCGTCAGCGCGTGCTGGCCATCGACTTTCCCAACGGCACCGCCGACGCCGACGGCGTGCGCCAGATCGTCGAGCACTTCAAGAACGACGTGCAATACTACGAGGGCCGCAACGAGCCGAACAGCGGCGGCAGCCTCACTTTCGCCAGTGAGGAACAGGCGTTCTCCCAAGTCGTCAAGGGCGTGGACCCCCGCCTGAAGGTGCTCGGGCCATCGGTGGTTTCGATTGATCCGGGCATGCTGCTCTGGATCGACGGCTTTTTGGTCGGCGGCGGTGCCCAGGCCATCGACGCGTTCGCCTTCCATGCCTACAACTGCGTCAACGGCGACCTGTGGCTGGCCCGGCAGACCCTCTCGGACCTGCAATATTACCTGCTGTATTTCGGCGGCCTGGCCAACGAGGAAGTCTGGCAGACTGAACAGGGCTACATGGCGGCGGTTTACGGCGCGTACCAGCCGAGACTGCAAGGCCGCTGGACCATGCTGCAAATGATGGTCTACGAACAGAACGGCATCCCCAAGGAACACAACATCCTCTGGTACGACCGGAGCCACGGTTACTGGGACGCGCCGTATTGGATCGAAAACGACGATACTAGTCTGAACCCCGGCGCGCCGCTGATGCGCGTCTGGTCCGAGGAACTCTACGGGACGAACTTCGCCGCCGCCTACGATTTCGGGGCGGTGGAAAACAAGCTCTACGTCGGCAGTCTCTTCAAGGGGCCGGGCAAAACGGTGGCGGCGTTCATGAGCGCGGGCGATCCTTACGGCCAAGTGACGCTGTCCGTCCAAGGCGGCAGTTCGCTGCACGTCGTTTCGTCGTTCGGACAAGGGAGCGACCTGCCGGTGACCGGGGGCACCGTGGTCCTGCCGGTCGGCGAATTGCCGGTGTACGTGGAGTTGACGGCGACGCAGCAAATCGCGGTCGTGCCCGTGGTCTACGGCGCAAATCTGGCCCGGCAGCCCGGGGTCACGGTGAGCGCCGACGGCAGCCCACAAAGCCCGCTGGGCGCGAGCATCCCAAACTCCACGTCCAAGATCAACGACGGCGTACTGCAAAACTGGTACTACGACTTCAGCGACGCTTCTTACCCATGGATGAGCAACGTGCAGCAGTTCCCGGCGGCGGTGGAAATCGACCTGCCGCAAGCGCAGAGCGTCAGCGACGTGATCGTCTACGCGGGCGTGCCCTGGCAAAACATGGGCACGCTGCTGGATTACGATCTCCAGTGCTGGAACGGGTCCGCCTGGACGACGATCCAGCACGTCAGCGAACCGGCGAACACGTTCCCGGTTTACACGCCGACGGTGCGCTGCACGGCAGACAGCTTCTTTAGCGACCGCTGGATTTTCCCCCATCATTTCCCGCCGGTCGTCACCAGCAAGCTGCGTTTGCTGGTCCACGACGTGACCTGGGGCGGCGGCGCGACGGCGGACGTGGTGAGCGCGGGCGGTCAGACGGGGCCGCACCAGATTGTGCTGCGCGAGGTGGAGATTTACAACCGGCCATCGCTGCCGGTGATCCAGACGCCGCCCGCGAGCCAGTCGATCGATTTCGGAGACGACGTGACCCTGAGCGTGGCGGCCACGGGGGACGGCCTCCAGTACCAGTGGCAACTCAACGGTGCCGCCATCCCCGGAGCGACCGGGGCCGCGCTGGACTTGTCCGGCGTCTCACTGGACCAGCAGGGCGTCTACACCGTGGCAGTCAGCAATGCGGCGGGAGCGGTCATGAGTTCACCCGCGTATCTGACGGTGACGCTCAGCTTCGAGGATTGGCTCGCCCTTTACTTCGGAGGGTCAGTGACCAACGCGAGGACCCCTCCCGTGATGCCGTCCGGGCCGGAGGCCGATCCGGACGGCGACGGCATCCCGAACCTGCTGGAATACGTGTTCGGAACCGACCCGACCGCGACCGCTTCGACCGGGGACCGCGCCAAGCTGCCGCGTCTGAGCACGGAGACCATCGGCGGCGTCGGCTACTTCGTGTTTTCTTTCAATAAAAGCAGCCACGCGACCGCCAACTTGTTTTTCGAGGGCTGCACCGATCTGAGGAACGGTTCTTGGCAGACCGTGGTGCCGGACATCACGGAGACGACCACGCCGGATCCGATGACGTTCGACCAGACGGTCAGATACAAGATCAGGATGGCCACGACTCCCACGAGGTTCTTCCGGCTGCGGGCTTCGTTGTAAAATAACGGCCCTTGTCACGAAACCGCGCAAACCGCTCTATGCCAGCACACGCTGGTAAATATCTATCATGGTCTCCGCGACGTGCTGCCACGTGTAACGCTCGTTAACCAAGGCGTGTCCCTGCTGGCCGAGTCGCTCACGCCGCACCGGGTCCGCCCGGAGTGCGAGGAGGGCATCTGCCAAGGCGCGCGCGTCGCCTTCGGGAAAAATCACGCCGCCCGCGCCCACCACGTCAGGTATCGCCCCGGAGTCCGACCCTACCACGGGCACCCCGCACGCCTGGGCTTCGATGATGACTCGGCCAAACTGCTCTTTCCACCTCGGGGTCGTGCGCGAGGGCAGCACCAATACGTCCAACGCGTTCATTACGCCCGGCAATTCCTCCAACGGACGCGCCACCTCGAAAACGAGTTGCGCCTCCTTGCCCAAGGCGCGCGCGCGCTCCTCCAGCCGGTCGCGCAACGGCCCTGCTCCCACCAGCACCAGACCCAGCGTCGGCGGACAGAATTCGAGGGCGTCCACTAGGTCGAGCAGCCCCTTCTCTTCCACCAACCTGCCGACGTACCCCGCCAGAAAATCGAACCGTTCGATCCCCCCGGGCAGCCAATTCCGGCGGCACTCCGCGCGGTCCATTGGACGGAATAACTGGGCGTCCACCGCGTTGGGCACGACTTGCATCGGCCCCCGGAACCCTTTGGCCCGGACCACGTCCTGCGCTTCGGCGTTGCGGCAGACCACGAAATCCGCGTGGCGGTAAACGGATCGGCGGAACGTCTCGAAGGGCGGCGGCAGACGCTTGTTGACGTTCTGCTCGGTTTCCGAGATCACCCGAGCGTGGGGCAGCAATCGGTTGCGAAGCCAGCAGGCGTGCGCGCTCACCAGGCCCCAGGGTTCCTCCCACAGGTCGATGATGTCGGGTCGGAACTCCCGCAGCAGCCGGGCCAAACCGGGATACCAATGCGCATAAAACTGCGCGCCGGGCAGCCAGGGCCAGCGGACGCGCCCTACGTCCAGACGGAACTGCTCGGGACCGGCAGGGTCCGGCGTACGCCACGCGCCGTAGTGCCGCCAGCGGTCGGGCACGAGCACGCGCAACTCCAGGCCGGGCATCCGGTGCAGACACACCGCCTTCGGCTGGCCCTCCGTGCGCGATTGGCAGGTGTGCGAAATCAGGAGGACCTTCATCGGGCCGTGCGCGGGGGCGGTGGGTTCAGAAAGCGCAGCGACAGCCGCACGGGCCGCAGCAGATAATACAACGCGGGCAGCCGCGCCGGGACGGAAACCCATTCCACGTCCTCCAGCGACGGGGTCACCAGCCGCCGCAGGAAATAGCCGACGCGGCGTCCCCAGGTCTCGCGGGCGTCGAGGTCGAAAAATAGTTCCTCGTTGAGCGTGGATTCGACCGCCGCCGTTTCCGCCGACCCGCGCATGAGTCGCGTGCTGACGTGTTGCAGGAGGGTCCGCATCGCGGGACGGCGGCGGGCGGCGGCCAGCAGGTCCGCCGGGACGGGCGCGCCCAGCCAATCGCCCGCCAGCACCAGCCCGAGTTCGAGCACCCGTTCGGCCCCCGTGCGCGCGGCCTCCCGCTGGACCCACGCCCAGTCGATGCCGGGCCGGGCGGCGATGAGCCGGGCTAGCGCGCTGATCCATTCCAAGCGGTTCCAGTGGTGAGCGTAGCCGTGCGCGCACAGGTAGAGCACGAGCACATCCGTGCCGATGGTCTCGAACTCCCGCCCCCCGAGCGTGACGGTCTCGGTGCGCTTCCACACGGCCTGCGGGTCGAAGGCAATCGGGAAGGACGGCGGAAACAGGTTCCAATGGAGGTCCACATCGTCTTTGCGGGTGACGGTCGCCTCGCCCGGAGGTCCCGCCGCCTGCACCCGCTGGAAAGGGTGCTCGCAGCCGAAGCGCAGCAGGTTGGCGCGCTGATCGGCGCTCATCGCGTAGCGCGGGACGTATTGACGGCTGGCGAGCAACTCGCAGGCGGCGGGCACGTCTTCCGCCCGCACCAGCAGATCGAGGTCGGCGAAAGGCCGCAGGCTCAACGTGCCGTAGGCCTGGACCGCCAGCACCGGACCCTTGAAGGGCAGCAAACGCAATCCCCGCGAGGCAAACAAATCCGCCAGGGCAAACAGTTCCCCGCTCGATTGCAAGTTCCGGGCATGCAAAGCGCGGGCGTGGTGCCGCAGAACGTTCCGCGCCTCGGACGGCACCACGGCGGGCGGGCGGGCGGCGAGTTTGGCGTCCAGCAGGGGCAACATGCCCAGCAGACTGCCGTGGCGCATGACCTGGGGCCAATCGAGGCCGCTCGCCAGCAGTTCGTCGATGCGCGCGTCGTTCGCCGCCGAGTCCCGCGCTTGGCCGCAGGCGACCAGCAGCCGCAGTTCCCTCGGCCAACTCGACGGACCCGGTGGTGAGTCGATAGGGAGCGGTTTCATGGGCGGGGACCCGCTGGAGGCGTCGGCGGCAGTTCAGCGAAAGCTGCTCGCCTGGGTGGCAAACAGCCGCGCGTAGGAGCCGTCGGCAGCGAGCAATTCGTCGTGGCTGCCTGCCTCGGTGATCCGTCCGTCTTCAAAGTAGAAAATGCGGTCGGCCATGCGCGCGGTGGACATCCGGTGACTGATGACTAACGAAGTCCGGCCCCGTGTCAAACTCTTAAACCGCGTGAACAAATCGTGTTCGGCTTTCGCGTCCAGCGCGCTGGTAGGCTCATCCAGTACGATGATCGGCGCGGCCCGCAACATGGCCCGGCTCAGGGCGAGGCGTTGCCACTGGCCACCGCTCAGCTCCCGGGCCCCGTCGAAGGATGCGCCGAGCATCTGGTGATAGGCGTCGGGCAATTCTCGGATGAAGGCATCCGCCCCGGCCTGTTTTGCCGCCTCTATAACGCGGTTGCCGTCCATGGGCCGGGCGGCGTCGCCGAACCAGAGGTTGTCCGTCACGGTCGTCTGGTACTTTCCGAAGTCCTGAAAGAGCACCGCCATCCCGGCCCAGAGGTCCTGCCGCCGGAAACTGCGCAGGTCCTTGCCGTCGAGCGTGATGCGCCCAGCGGTCGGGTCGTACAGGCGGCAGAGCAGTTTGATGAGCGTGCTTTTGCCCGCGCCGTTTTCCCCCACCAGTGCCACCGTTTGCCCGGCTTCGATCGCCAGCGTCAGCCCCCGGATGACTGGGGTCGCGCTGCCGGGGTATTGAAAAGACACCTCCTCGAAACAAATGCCGGTTTCCAGGCGCACCGGAAACGGCAGCGGGGCAGGGGGATCGACGATCTGCACCTGCAACCCCAGGAATTCCGTCAAACGGCCCATGAAGAGGCCGTGCTCGTAGAGTTGCGAGAGCGCGCTGACCAGTTCCTGCACGGAGCCGATTATCCGCTGGAACGCCTGGAAGCTCATCACCAACGCCCCGATGGAAAGCACCCCGGCGAGCGTCTGGTGGATCATCTGTCCGAAGGCGACGGCTATCGCCGCGCACGCGAGTCCCTGGGTGAGCACTTCGCCGAGGATGCGCCCCCGCTGGAACCGCAGCCTGCGGACAAAAAGAATCTCCCGTGCCTCGCGGACCCGTTGCAGGAACACCCCGCCCAAACCGTAGACGCGCAACTCCTTGGCGCTGTCGGGCAGGCAGCCCAGCCCCGCGTAATAGTCCAACCGGCGCTCCAATGGCGACAAGGCTTTTTGCTGCACGGACAGGGCGCGTGCCTGCCGCATCCGCAACCACAGTCCGGGCACGGCGACCAGGGCGACGAGCAGCACCGTGGGCCAGCGCAGCGACAGCAGCACGACGCCGCCCACGGCGAGGATCGACAGAAAACTCTGCAAGGCTGCCGCCAGCGCGCCGACGATCCGGGCCGGGCGGTAGGGAGCCTCGCGCTGGGCCTGGTGCAACGTGTTGTGATAGGCCGGGCTTTCGTAGTATGAGAGGTCCACCTGGGCCGACTTCTCGGCGATGGTTTCCTGGACGTGCTCGGAAACGCGCTGCCCTTGCATCTCACCGACAAAGGCTGCGCCGGTCCGCATCCCCATCTGCGCCCAGAGGACCCCGACCGCCAGCAGGACGAGCCGCCACAGGTCTGGCGGCAGTTCGTGGAACCCGTGCGACGAGACTGCCACCACCTGGTCGAGCGTGAGCTTGGTCAGGTACAACGCCGCCACCGGCAGTACGCTCAGCAACAGGGCGCAGAGACCGTTGAGCACGGACCAGCCCGGCGTCGCCCGCAGCACCAGCGCGACCGCCGTGGCCAGTTCACGCAGCAGGGAGCCGGTCCTGGCAAATCGCCCGCTCATGCGCAGAGCAGATCCTGCTCGATGCGGGCGCATATTTCGCCGAGCCGGGAAAAATCCCGTGGTCGGCGCAGGCGCACGCAACGGACCGCCCGGGACAGCGCGGCGCAGGCGGCGAAATGCCGCGCGGCGTCCGGTCCTGTCAGAAACCTCGTGCCGAAACGCGACACGAAGGCGTGGACGAGGATCAATGGCCAAGCTGCCGCCGTGGGGAGGGTCTGGAACTCAATGGTGTCGGCATCATCAAGGATATAGATGCATGCCAAGGAGAGGGTCGCCGGGGTCGCTGCTTGATCCGCCAGAGGAAACACGCGTTTATCGCTCCACTCGTGGATGGGCCGGGAGGGCAGGGAGGACTCGCCGAGGGACGGGCGAATGGCGTCTGGCCAGAGCCGGAGTTGCCGCATCCCCCGGAAGATTTCTACCGCGTTTCCAGGCGAAACAGCAACCGTGGCGACATCCTCGGCCTGGATCGAATGACCCCGTGCAACCAGCGCGGCGGACAGCGTCGATTTACCCTGCCCCTTTGCGCCGAGCAGCAGCGCGCCTTTTCCCTCAATGGACATGGCGTTACCATGCAGGACGAGCCGTCCCAGAAAATACAGGGCAACCGCCAGTACGGAGCCGAGCAACGGGACGCGGATCAACTCGTCCGAGGCCGTAGAGTAACGCCGATAGAAAATATCGCCTGCCGGGGTGATCCGAAACACGGCGACGCCGTCCCAAGCAATGTGGAAACCGGTGGTTTCTATCCACCAACATTCGCCTTTTCCAACCGGAAAAGACAACGAACTCTCCTCGAAGATTTCGAGGGAGGGATGCTGACAGCCGCGCAGCGAAGGTGTCAGTTCTGGCAACGCCAGATCACTAACGATCTCGGTACTATGCGCATCGTAACGAAAAGCGATGCTCACGGCGTCCGGGCCTGTCACAGAAGACGGCTGTGCTCGCAGACGCCCGTCCGGCGCTAGAACAGTCCTAGGAACTCAGATGTTGGTTAGGATCGCCGCCCACGGGAGTCACCGAATCGATGCTGTGCCCAGTCGTGCTCGCCTGGGTCAATTCCTCGACGCTGCCGTAAACGATCAGTTCGGGTTGCTCGTATTGTTTTTTCATTTTCGTTATTTTAGAGAAAGAGGGCATTGGCCTGCTCCACGGTCTTGAACCAAATGGCTGTGGTGAGGCTGCGCCACAGAACCTGCTGTTCAAGACCAGAAACCGGCTGGCCCTCGTAAAAACGCTCCAGCGCGGTGTTTAGCCACTCTGGGTCGAGAATAGGAATGCCGTGCGAATTATGGACGGCCAACAGCGACTTGCAAGCATTTTTGTCGAGATTTTTCATGCAAGCGGTCGCCTGCGGCAGAAAGTCGGTTTTGTCGCGCCGATGCAGGATCTCTGGCGGCACGATCCCGCGCAAGCTCTGGCGCAAAATCGCCCGCGTCCTGCCGTGGCGCAGTTTCTGCCTGCCCGGCAGCGCGAGGCAAAATTCCACCAGGTCCTTGTCCCACAGAGGATAACGGAGTTCGACGGCCCCGGAGCCGCCGAGCCGGTGCAGGTTGGCAAACACGCGTTCCTGAGCGGTTTCCGTGATCACATGGTGGTGCCACTGTCGGCGGGCGCGGGCGTCCGTCTGTGTGGCCTTCGTCGCTGCTTCACGCGCCGCCAAACCGGCTTCCAGGGCAATTTCTTTACTCAAAAAGGGCCAGGACGGGCCGGTGGAGGACGGCGGGTTTACCCCATCCGCACGACCAAGGACCCGCCGCAGACGCCGCTTGACCCGACCAACCACGCCCCGGTTCGTCAATACACCCAGCAGCCCGCGCCAGCCCCGCATCCCGGGGTGCGAGGCGGCGACGCGCAGGTACTCGTAGGCGAACAGGGCGAGCCGCCCGTCGTCGAGCAATTCCCGCAGCCGTTCGTGGCCGAGCGAGAGAGTTTCGTCGCCGCCGTGCCCGTCGAGCAGGACGCGCATCCCGCTGGCCGCCGCCCGGGCGCAGACCGAACCGTTGGCAAACGCGCCCAGTGGCACATCCGGCGCTTGCACTTGCTCCACCAGACGGCGCGCGTCGTCCAGCGTGCGGTGATCGTTCACCGGCACGGCGTGCCACGGCAGACCGAACCGCCGCACCACCGTCTGGATGTAGCGGCTCTCGTCGCATTCCGGGCGGTCGGGATAAACCAGGGAAAACGCCTCCAGCCGGGTCCGCGACGGTTGCGCCCCCACGATTTGCGCGGCCACGCTGGTCACCGCCGAGGAATCCATCCCCCCGGAGAGCATGCAGCCCACCGGCCCGCTGCTGTGTAGCCGACGCCCGACCGCCCGGAAGAGTTTTTCCCGGAACGCTTCGGCGTACGCCGCGTCCGAGCGCAGGGAAATCCGTCGTTCCGGGTCGGGCCGGTAGTACCGGCGGGAGTGCAGACCCTCCGGCGTGATGACCAGGGTTTCGGCGTGCCGGAGGGATCGCACCGCCCGGTGAAAAGTCCGGTCAGAGCCATCGTAAAGGTTCGCCAGGGAGACCGCCAGGGTCGTCAGATCGACCTCCTGATTCACGCCGGGCAGCCCGAGCAAGGCGCGGGGTTCCGTGGCAAACGCGAACCGGCGCGGTTCCGCCACGTAATAGAACGGCTTCACGCCGAAATGGTCCCGGGCCGCGAAGAACCGGCGGTGCCGGGGGTCCCACAGTGCGAAGGCAAAATCGCCCAGCAGCCGTTCCGGGCAGGTCTCGCCCCACCGGAGATAGGCTTCGGCTAACAACGCGCAGTCGGTCAGCGGGACATCTGCCGCCGCCGCAAGTCCGAGCGCGGCGATGAGGTCCCCGCGTTCGTCCAGGCGCACGTCCGCCGTCACGACCACCCCGCTCGCGGCATGCACGAACGGCACCGTCTCGCCCACGGCTTCGGGCGTCGTCGGGAAATGGCAGCAGCCGAGCGCGGCGGCCTCGTCGGCCCACACGCGCGGCGGGCCTTCCCCCCGGTGGGCCAATGCCGCGCCGAAACGCCGCACGGTTTCCCGGTCCGTTGGCGGCCCGTCCAGCGACAGGACCCCGAAAATCGCGCTCACCGGAACCGTTCGGTCTCGAACGGCAGGGGCTTGTACTGCTCGGGGCTGTGTGTCCCGCCGAGGACCACCACGCCGGACGGCGTCTCCACCCACGCATGCGCCTGGAACGCGCCGCCGGGAACGTGCCGCACGCCGATGCGTAACCGGCAGGCGACCCGGCGGCGCGTGAGCATCCATTTTAAGGCCAGCGCCTGCGGCAGACACGTCGCCCGGGGCACGGCCCGGCTGACCCGGCGCACGAGGTAGCTCAGCCGCGCGGTCCGTGGCCGATCCTCCCTGTCTGTCGCGGGCAGACACCGGTCCAGAAAAGCCGTCAGGGCCACCGTTTTACGAAAAGGAAACGCCACGAGAAAAAAACGCGCTGCCACGACCCATCCCAACGCTTCCAAGGCACGCCCCTTGTCGTGCCAGGACAGGCGCAGGAATTTGGACATGGCCGTCACCCGGCGTTCACCAGCCGCGCCGCCAGCAAACGGTCCAGCAAGGCCGACACGTCCGCCCGGCAGCGCGCCGGATCCACCTCGTACTCGCCCGTGAGGTGCGCGACGATTTCGTCCAGCGTCGGGGACCGCTCCAACAGCGTCCACACGTCGATGCCCACGCCTTTCAAGCCGAAGTAGGTGCCCGTATCCACTTGGAGGATCGCCACCTCTTCGCCCAGGCGTTCGCCGATGGCGGACGGCGACGCGGAATAATGCAGGGCAGGCTCTGGATTCATCGGACGAAGGATCGGTCCACGGTGTTCGCACTATAAGCCCGGCGCAAGCAGAGCGGAAGCGGAAAGTCGGACGCGAACACCGGGCACGCGTCACCGCCGGACCGCCGCTCGGTAGGCGGCGCGGATGGCCTCGCCCATGCGGGCCACGGTGAACCGCTCGTCGTAGCGCGCCCGTGCGCCCGCGCCGAGTCGATCCCGGAGAACGGGGTCCGCCAGCAGTCGCCGCAACACCGCCGCCAGCGCGCCGGGATCGTCGGGCGGCACTAGCAGGCCGGACGTTTCTTCCTCGATGATTTCCAGCGGCCCGCCCGCCCGGGTCGCCACGCAGGCTCGCCCCAACGCCATGGCTTCGACCAGCGCCAACCCGAACGGCTCGGCCCGGCTCGGCAGCACGAACACCGTCGCCGCGCGCATCAGCGAGTGAGGGTCTTTCTGGAAACCGGCGAGCCGGACGGAGCGCGCCAGTCCGAGACGCTCGATTTCCCCGGCGATCCTCGCCTCCTCCGACCCCGCGCCGCCGACCACGCAAACCGCCTCCGGGAACGCGGCCAGCACGGCGGGCATCGCCTGCACCAGGATTTCCACGCTTTTCTCGGGTTCCAACCGGCACACGCAAACGATCAGCGGCGCGAGGGGATCGACACCGAACTCCGCACGCACCGCTTCCGGCGGACGCAACGGGCGCGCGGCGGGGTCGCGGATGCCGTTGACCGCGACGTGGACCTTGGCGGGCGGCGTCCCGTCGCGCCGCAGCAAGGCGTCTTTCACGGCCTCGGAAATGGCGATGACGGCGGTGGTTTGCGCCTCCACCCAGCCGTGTGCCCACCCGGCCAACCTCGCCCGCCAGCCCCGGCGTTTGGTGCGCGCCGGGTCGATGAAATGCTGGGTGGTTACCAGCGCGCCGCGCCGCGCCAGGAACCGGGCCAGGGCCGCCAGCAGGGACGAGTGGCCGTTGTGCGCGTGGATCACGTCCCAGCGTCCGGCGCGCAGGTGTTTTCGCAGTGTGTTGACGGCAGCCAGCGCGCGCAGTCCCCGGCTTTCCAGGTCGCAGACGGGCAGGTTTTCTTCCCGCGCCCTGGCGGCCATGTCACCGTGGCCGGGGCAGACCAGCACGGCGTCTACCCCGGTTTCGCGGAGCACGTGCGCCAGGTCGAGCAGGTGGCGTTCGGTGCCTGCGAACGCCTTGGAATCCGTCAGGAGGGCAACTTTCACGCGGGTTCGGGGAGAGGGTGCGGTTCGTCGTCAAGCGCGGCCATCGTTTCCGCGCGGCGGGCGCGGCGCAGGCGGCGCAGGCGCACGCGTTCTTCGTAGGCGGCGCGCGCCCCCATGCCGACCGCTGCCCACGAGGACAGCAGCGTGCCGCGCACCCAGTAATGATCGACCATGCTGTGGCTCAGTTTGCCCACGCCCAGCGCGCACGCGAGCACCACTAGCGAAAAGGCAAAACTCTCGCGCGGCATCCGGCGTTGCGCCCGCCACATCACCAGCCCGAGCGTGCCCTCCATCACCAGGAAAACCGCCATGCCCACCACCCCCGTCTCGGCGAGCGTCAGGAAGACGAAATTCGTCGCGTCGAACTCCTTGCGCAGCCCGATCCCCACGCCGGTCAGCGGACTGCTGGCGAATTCGGCCAGGGCGAAATCCCGGCTCTCGTACCGGGGCTTGAGGTTGCCGAGCTCCTTGTCGAAGCCGAGGGCGTAATCCCGCGATTCCTGCGGCAGGAAACTCCAGCACGCCGCGACGAGCACCGCGCCGACCACGGCCACCCGCAGCATCAGCCCGAACTGCCGTCGCAATGCGAAGATCACCATTGTCCCCGTGATCGCCGCGAGCCATGCCCCCCGGGACAGGGTGTTGACCAGGCCCGCCGCCAGGATCAGCACCGCCAGGAAGAGGCCGCGCCGCTGCCACTTGTTGCGCCGGGCGTGGAAGAGCAGTTCCAGGGCGATGAGGAAACCCGCCGCGACCGAATCCGCCGCGTTGTTCTTGTGCAGCCCGAGCACGAAGCCCGAGCGCATCACCACCGCCGCCGAGGCGATGACCGTCGCGGCCACCACGAACCCCACCAGGGAAAGGCGACAATCGTCGAGCGTCTTCGGAATGGCCCCGAAGAGGGCGACCGCGAGGATCAGGTACATGGCGATCTGCACCAGCGAAACCAGCGAACTCGCTCGCCAATGCAACGCCGTGCAGCCCAGGCCGACGAGGAAATAGCCGACCGTCGCGCCCAGCACGAGTCCGCCTCCGAAACGGCGGTGCTTGAAAAGCAGAACCGGCAGCAGGAGCAGCAGGTTGATCTCGGCGATGGAAAACTTGATCGGCCCGCCGCCGGAGAGATCGTTCTGGATCGGCGCGGAAGCAAAGACCAGGGCAAGCGCGATGTCGGGTCGCCGCAACGCGACGATCCAGAACACCAGCGCATAAATTCCCCCGGCCAGGGCTAGGAATGGAAGCATGGGATCAAGCAGGGAAACCCGTGTGTAGATGCCGTCGCAAAAATTCCCGTTGCCGACGCCCCTCGCGCCGGGCGCGGTCCCGCTGCCCCGGCACGAGGGTCAACGCCGCCCAGCACGCCGTCCGCAACGCCGCGCCCACGATCTGCGCCGCCCGGTTGGACGCGAAGCCGAAGGTGCCGTGATGCTTTAGCAGATAGCGGTCCAAGCTCTCGAAGAAAAGCCGGTTGATCCGGGTCGGGTCGTCCTTGCCGCTGGCCCCGGCCAGATGGGTCGCGGTCCCGGCGGGAGTGAACCTCACCTGCCAGCCCGCCCGTTGGAGGCGCAACTGCCAGTCGGTTTCCTCCTGGTACAGGAAGAAACGTTCGTCGAAGCCGCCGACCTGCTCGAAGGCTTTCCGCCGCACCAGCAGACAGGCCCCGATGACAAAATCCACGGCCCGTTCGGCGTCGTGCGGCCAGCGGCGGTAGTCGTCAGCCAGCAGCGGAGTGAGGAACAGGCTGTCCGACCAGGAGCGCGCCGGGGAGGGGAAACGCCAGCAGGAGCGTTGCAACGAGCCGTCCGCGTTGACGAGGCGTGGACCCGCCACCGCGACCGTCGGGTGCCGGTCCAGAAAATCGACCAACGCTTCCAGGCAACCGGCGTGCGGAAAGGCGTCGCTGTTGAGCAGCAGGAAATAGCGGCCTGTCCCCAGGCGCATCGCCTGGTTGTTGGCCGCGCCGAAGCCGACGTTCGTGGCGTTGGCGATGACCCGGACTCCGGGGAAAGTCTCGGCCACCGCCGCCGCGCTGCCGTCGGGCGAGGCGTTGTCCACGACGATCACCTCGGCGGGGAGGCCCGCCAGACGGTCGTGGAGCGTGCGCAGGCAATCGAGGGTCATGCTCCGGGTGTTGTAGCTCACGACGAGGACGGAAAGCGTGGGCGGCGCGGTCATGGGATGGGCCGGAGGTTGGCGTCCATCGGCGGGCGTCGGCCCACGACCCGGCCCGGCACCCCGGCGACGATGCTGTCGGGCGGCACGTCTTGCAGGACGACGGCGTTTGCGCCCACCACGCTGTTCGCGCCGACGTGGATCGGCCCGAGCACCTTCGCCCCCGCGCCGAACACGCAGCCGGAGCCGACAGTCGGGTGCCCGTCGGGAACGTCCGAGCCGACCCATTCGCTACCGCGATCCCCGAAGGTGACGCCGTGAAAGAGGATACACTGGCCCGCGATCCGGGTCTGGTTGCCGACCACCAGCCCGAACCCGTGGACGATCACGATACCGGGGCCGAGTTGCGCCTCGTAGGCAATATCCACCGCGTAAAGGTGCTGCCCCAGCCGGGTCAGCAGCAGCGGCAACAGGGGGACTCCCCGCCGCCACAGGGCATGGCTGACGCGATACAAAAATAGGCTTTGCAGACCCCGGTTCGCCAGGGCGACGAACCATTTTTTTGCGCGGGACGGATGCGTGCGCGTCAGGAACCGTGCGTCGGCCCGCAACGCGGTCCACAGCGGCGTTGGTAGGATCAACGGGTCAGACATGAGGTGATGACCGCTTCGATTTGGTCCACCCGGCGCTCCCACGAGTGCCCCCGCGCCTCGGACCGCCGTGCTTCGACGAGAGCCGGGTCTTCGGTCAGGGCCGCGTCGATTTCCCGGGCGAAACCGTCGGCGTCGTCCGCCAGCCGCACCAGCGCGGGATAATCACGGAAACCGGCCACGCGGGTAGAAACGATGGGCTTACCCGCCGCGAGGTATTCCCACAACTTGATGGGGTTGAGGCTTTCGGTGAAGGCAGTGACCAGATGCGGCACGATACAAACGTCGAAGGCGCGCATCCAGTCGGGAATCTCGTGGTACGGCACCGCCCCGGTTATGTAAACATTCTCGAAAGATTTAAGTAACTCTCGTTGAGTAATTTCCAACATATTTGGTCCGATGAGCACGATGCTGCCGTGCGCAAAAACCTCTGCAAGCCTGGAAACTAAATCGACATCCACCCGCTCGGGATGCAGCGTGCCGGTGTAGCCGAGCACGGGTTTTGCCCACTGCCGGGCAGGTGCGGGCACGGGCAGGCCGGTGTCGGCCACGGAGCGATAGTGATCTGCGTCTACCCCGTTGGGAATCAGGTAGACCGGTCGCTGAAACTTCGCCTCCTTGGCGGCGAGCAACGCCTGCGAACAAACGATCACCGCGTCCGCGCCGGTCCCCAACCTAGCGTCCTGGGCTTTGATTGCTGCCTTCAGCGCAGGGGGCTGGTTCATTTCCTCCCAGTCGTCCGTGATGTCGTAGACCACCGTCGATTCGCCCAATGCGCCGAGCAGATGCACGGCGGTATGCGGATTGAGCCACAACACCGGGGCACGCAATCCCAACGTCACTGCCACCCGGCGCAGATGCCGCCGGGTGATCCATTCGTTGAACCGGCGGCCCCAGTCGTACCGCTCGGGCAGCACGCGCAGCGTGGTGGTCACGGTGACGTTGGGACAACCGGGCACCTGCCAGGTGGGATTGCGCCAGAGCGAGGCCCAGTCGCCGCGAGTCAAGCAGCGCAGCAGGTTACGCTGTACGCCGACGAACAAAATCCGGCGGTCGGGCGAGCGGCGGGCAATCTCCGCGCAAACGAACTGGTTGCGCCGCCAGACCTCGTCCCAGTCCTCCATCGACACGAAGATCAGGTGTAGATCCGTCATGGGCCGGTTAGCGCGGGCTTCACCGCACGGCGGGCCGCCGCGTAAACTTCCCGGTACTCGTCGGCGATGGCGGGCCAAGCGAAACGGGCGGCCCGATCGCGTCCGGCGCGGCCCAGCCGTTGCCGCAACGCCTCGTCGGCCAGCAGCCGCCCGAGAGCGGTGGCGAGGGCGTCGGCGTCGCCGGGCGGCACGAGCAATCCATTTTCATCGTTCGACACAATTTCCGGCACGCCGCCCACGCGGCTGGCGACGATGGGCCGGGCGTGCGCCATCGCTTCGAGGTTCACAATACCGAACGGTTCGTGGCGCGAAGGCAACACGAAAATCGTGCAACCGGCAAAAAGGCTCATCGCTTTCTGGTGATCCACCCGACCCGGAAACACCACGCTGTCTTCCAGATGCAGTTCGGCGGCGAGCGCCCGGAGCGCGGCGTGTTCGGTGCCGTCCCCGGCAAGGATCAGGTCGCACGCTTGCCCCCGGGCGCGCAGGCGGCTCATGGCCTGGAGCAGCACGTCAAAGCCCTTCTGCGGAACGTGCCGCCCGATGGCGAGCATGTAGGAGCGCGGATAAGCAAAAGGGACGACGTGGTCCGCCGCCCCGGCGACAATGCCGTTGTAAACCACCCGGCTCCGCTGGCCGAGCAGTTCACCGAAGAAATCTTCCGCTTCGTCCATGGTCTGACGGGAACAGGCGGTGACGGCGTCCGCCCGCCGCAGGGCGCGCCGCAAGGTGTCCCGGGCGAGGGCCGAACGTTGAAAAACCTGCTGCGCATCCATCGTCAGTTCCCCTTGCAAGGTGACGACGAGCGGCACGCCGGTCGCCGCCTGCATTTCCAGAGCGTAGCGGGCGTTGTTGCTGACACATTGCACGTGGATCACGTCCGGCTGGAAGCCCCGGAGTAGGGCGAGGAGCTGCCGACGGATCAACCGATGCGTCGCCAAGTATTTGACCTTGGCCTTCCAGCCCTCCGACCACACCCGGAAGGGAAACCGGTAGACCGGGATGCCCTCGTGGATTTCGTGGGCGGGCAGGGAGCGGGGCCAGCGTTCCGTCCAAACGGCGACCCGGTCGCCACGTGCCTGGTATTCGTGCGCGAGTTGCCGACAGAGTTCTTCCACGCCGCCGACGTGCGGATAAAACGCGCTGGCGAAAAGGGCGATGTTCATGGCGGAAACGCCGAAACGTTCGGGGAATTTCCGGCGATCACGTCCGTGCGGCTGACGAAGCCGGAACCGGAACCGTGGCAGCGCGGCCCCCGGCTTTCGCCCCGTATGCGCCGCTGCCCTGGTAGTATTCCTGGTATCGGCGCTGCCTCCACGCGCTGGTCCAGTTGAGGATGATTCCGTCCGGCTGCACGCCGCTGCGCTTGAGCAACTCGACCGCCCGTTTGACGAAACTCACCGGGGTCGAGTTGCTGCGGACCACCAGGCACACGACGGACGCGCTGCTGACGATGTTGAGCGTGTCGCTGACGACGTTGACCGGGGCCGTGTCGATGACGATCCGGTCGTAGTCGGGTTTGACGCGTTGGATCAATTGGTCGAACTGCGGGCCGGCCAACAACTCTGCTGGCTCGGCGAGCAAGCTGCCTGCGGCGAGGAAAGCGAGGTTTGTCTGTTTGGTCGGGACGATGTTGACGGGTTTGCCGTTGAGATAATCACCTAGCCCGGTCAGCTCTCCGCCTGCCGCCGGGGCAAAGAGCGCGTCCAGCGACGGGCGGCGCAGGTCCGCGTCGATGAGCAAAGTCCGCAGACCAAGCTGGGCGAACGCGACGGCGGTGTTCCCGGCGCTGACACTCTTGCCTTCGGCAGGGATGGCGCTGGTAAACAGGATCACCTGCGCGGTGTCGCCCGCCAGCATTTGCAAGGCGGTGCGCAAGGTGCGGAAACTCTCGGCTTCCTGGGATTCGGGCCGCTGCATGGCGGCGACGGTTCCGGCGGGTCCGGCGCCGCGCATCCGGGGGATCGTGGTGAGCACGGGCAACCGCAGCAGGCGTTCCGCCGCCTCGACCGTGCTGACCGATTGCCGCAGCAGGAACACCAGCAACAGGATGGCCCCGGCCAGCCCGCCGCCCGCCACGGCCCCGGCGGCGGTGTAGAGCAGACGGCGGTTCGGCTGCAGGCGGGCGGACCCCGCCGACTCGACCACTTGAAATTCCACCGACTGCACCCCGAGTTGCAGCGTGCTCTCTTTCAGCCGCTGGAGCACCGACTCGAACAGCGCGCGGTTGGAATCGTACTCGCGTTGCAACGCGCGGAAAGGAATGACCTTGGCATCCATTTCGAGCAATGACGCTTCCTGCTCCTGCACCGCCCGCTGCAAGCCTTCCAACCGGGAGCTGGCGGCCAGGAAGCGGTTGCCGATGCGGTCCGGCGCGGTGCGCACGGCCTCGGCGACCGTGCTTCGCGCGGCCTCCAAATCGGCCTTTTCCTCGATCATGCGCGGGTGCAATTGGCCGTAACGCTGCGAGAGCGCAGTCATGTTTTCTTCCTCCTTCGTCAACCGGTCGCGCGCGGCCACGACCTGCGAGTCCAGGGCGACGCTGGGAATTGCGAGCAACTGGTCGGTGCTGCCCCGGGCGCGTTTTGCCTGGTCGGCGTCGGATTCCAGCCGCAGGCACTCGCCTTTGGCGTTGGTCAAATCCCCGTTGAGACCCTTGAGTTTTTCTTCCAGGAGGTTGCGGCGGTCTTCCAGCGAAACCGAGGCCACGTCCTGTTTGTACTTTTGGAGGTCGAGTTCCGACCGGTTAACCTTTTCCTTCAACTCCTGGGATTTCACCGCCAGCACGCGGTTCTGCGCTTCCAGCATCTCCGAACGTTGTTCGGCGCTCTGGTTGAGAAATTCGTCCACCAGAGTATTGACCACCCGGGAGGCGACGGTGCGGTCCGCGTGGGTGAAGCTGATATCAACCAGCCGGGTCCGGGGGCGCAACGTTGCCTTGACCCCGCCGAGCAGCAGGGCGTCCACCAACTCGTCGGACGCCGGTCGGGAAGGGATGAAACCCAGGAAACGGGCGTCCGTCGATAACTTCAAGACCTTGTTCACCCGGTCGAGCAGGCTGCGGCTCTCGAACTTTTCGATGATGGTCTCGACCACTTCCGGGTTTTGGAGATTGGTCGGGGAGTCGTCCCGCAGGTCGATGGCTTGCTGCAGCTGGGTCGCAATCTCGATCACGGCGGTGGAACGATAGGCGGGCGGCAACGTGCGCGTGGCAGCCCACACCCCGGAGCCAGCGAGCGCCGCCGCGAGCAGGATGAGCCACGAACGGCGCAACAGGGTATGCCCCAGACCGTGCAAATCCAGGGGATGCTCGTGGTCGTCGTCCGGGTCCGCCAGCCCCGTTTGCCGGGTGGAAATTTTAGCCATGCCTTCTAGAAAATGCTTTCGCCCACGCTGATCATGTCGTTCGGGCAAATCAGGAAACGGTCGCTCTTGCGGCCTTTGACGACGCGTTTCGCGTCCACCTTGAACGTTTCCTCTTGCCCGTTGACGATCCGCCGCACCACGACGTTGGAGGAATCGGCGATCCGGGTGAAGCCCCCGGCCCGGGCGATGGCCGTCAGCAGGTCAATGCTCTGATCTGCGGCCACCTCGAACGCGCCCGGGCTGGCCACCTGCCCGAGCACGGTGAACTTGAGCTTAGCGTAGTCCAGGATGGAGACGGACACTTGGGGATGAATCAGATAGCCTTTGCCGAGCAGGGTAGTGATCTGGGCGGCAGCCTCGTTCGTGTTTTTTCCGGCCAGCCGGACCACGCCGATCAGGGGAACGTTGATGGTCCCGTCGCGGGATAAGCGTCCCTGGGTCGTCAGGTCCGGCTCGCGGAAAACCGTGATGGATACGCTGTCACCCGGGGCCAGCACATAATTTGCCGGGCGGCTTTCGGTGTCCGCCGCCGGGGTGGGGTCCGCGCCCCGCACAGAACCTTGGCAGAACACCAGCAGGCAGGCCACGAGCAAGCGAAAGCGGGCGTCAAACTTCATAACACGTTTCGTGGGTTGATGGCTTGGCGTTGCCTCTTAGATTACCGGCAGCGATTCCCCGCAGCAAAGCCCAAAGCTTGGAACATACCACCGGATCGTGCCCTTGTCCGCCCGGCAAATCGACACCGGGTCCCGGCTCAGGCCTCGCAGATCAGTTTGTCGAAACGATCCGCCGTCATTTGCCAGGAGGCCGCCCGGGCGCGTCGCAACGCGTGGCTTTTGGCGGCAACCAGCGCGCCGTGATCCGCCAGCAGGCGACGCAAAGCCGTCTGGACAGCGGCGGAGTCATCCGGGTTGACAAGGGTCGCGCCGTCGCCGCAAGCTTCGGGCAACCCGCCACGGTCCGACGCGATCACCGCGCAACCCGACGCCATCGCCTCCAGCGCGACCAGCCCGAACGGTTCGTTCCAACGCGACAGGACGCAAACCACGTCGTGTTGACGGAAAACCTCGCCGATGCGGTCGCGCCCGACGTGCCCGAGGGGAATCACCCCGGCAAGCGTCATTTTTCCGCGCAAGGCGGCGAGGTAGGGATCAGCCGCTTCGTCGGTCTGGCGGTAGAACCATTTGCTGCCCGCCACCGTCAGGCTCACCGGGTAGCCCTCGGCTCGCAACGCCGCCACGGCATCCACGGCGAGGTCCGGGCCCTTGTCGAAATTGAGCCGTCCTACGAACAGCACCCGGGTTTCCCTCGCTGGCGGCTCCTGCCAATCGTCCCGGGGGTGAAATTGCTGCAAGTTCACCCCGCTGGGCAACGCGACGACTTTTTCCGGCTCGAAACCGTGGCGCGAGAGTGTCCAGTCCCGGATGTACCGGCTGCACGTCAGCCAGCGCCAAGTGGCGGCTCTGGCCACCGCCAAATCCCGCGCGCGGGTGCGTTGTTCGTTTTGCAGCCAGACGCAGATTTTGGCTTGTGGGAACAAGCGTTTCAGAAAAATCGGCGAGAGCAGATCGTTGAAGACGACGACAATCTCTGGAGGCGAGGTCAGCCGTTTTGCCGCCCGGCGCACGGCTCGGCGGTAATAATTGAAATAAGGCCAGTCCCAGCGGTTGAGCCGCCAGTGGATTTTGTGGAATTGGCGTTGAATAAAAGACAGGTCTTCCGGGCCGCAGGGGTCGAGCGGTTGCACGCGGCCTTGGGGATGGTGAGGCGTGCTGTCGGTCCTCGTCAGGATCGTGACTTCGTGGCCGCGCGGTTCCAGGACGCGCGTCATCTCGGCGATGATCGTCGAAATCGCCCCGCCCGTCCGGGGCGAGTAGAACTCGATGGGCATGTTCAAGAACAGAATCCGTCTAGGGCAGGTCCCCGGCATGGGTAGGGTTCGGGCGCATGAGGCCAGCGGGTTTGTAGAGGCGCAGAAAATGTTCCCGCAGGAAGAAACGCCACAGCCCGGACGCGGGAATGACCGCCAGCATGAAGAGGACGGTGCGCAGGCGGCGAAAATGGGGCGGATGGAAAACGAGCGTGATCCGGGCGTCCCACATGAACTGAGCAATCGTCGCGTACTTCGGCAACCAGGATTCAAACAGCGCGCTGGAGCTGAGCAGCGACTGGGTGCAGGTGGTACGAATCAGTCCGGCGATGAGTTGCTTGCGCCAGCAACTCTCGAACGCCAGGAGCGATTGCCGGTAGTCTTCCGAAAGCGGGTTGCCGGGGCCGAGATGGGCAACCACGAAATCCACGACGTAGGCCGCGCCGCGCATTCGGTAGGCGTTGAGGCAGAGGTCCGTCCCGTAGAGATGAAACCCGTGCAACTCCGCCGAAGGTCTCAGACCGCTGCCCGCTTTCAGGATGAGAAAGTTCTCGTCCAGCGAGAAGGTCCTTCTCGGCAAGCTCATGCAGCGTGGTTTCCCATGCAAGGTATCGAGGTGTAAAATCGGTTCCCCCGAGGAATCGAATCCCGCGTTGCCTGCCACCAGCCATGCAGGGTCCACGCGTTCGAGTTCTTGGAGAATGGAGAGGAGATGTTGCGGGGTCTGGTCGGCGCCGACACGAACGTCCTGGTGGCAGAAGATGAGGTACGGGGCCGTGGTGTCCGCAAGTATTTGCTCCAGTGTCCGGTAAGGATCGTGCTGGTTGGCGGCGTGGTTGTCGAACATCGTGTACGCACTTACCGCATCGAAACCTGCGGCGGAAAACGATGCGCGCATCCGCTCGTAGTCCTCCATCCGATTGACGAGGGTACAGACCCGGAAATGAACAGATTTACCCATGAAAGTGTCTAAGGCGTCGGGGCCGGGGGCCGCGCCCGGAACCGCCGATAGACTGCGCGCGTCCAGCTCACGAAGGATTCCAACACGAACAGCGGATGGAAGCACAAAGCCCGCCCGGCATGGTAAACGACTCCGCGATAATCCCC
The DNA here is from genome assembly GCA_964236475.1 of uncultured Chthoniobacterales bacterium. GTDB lineage: Bacteria > Verrucomicrobiota > Verrucomicrobiia > Chthoniobacterales > SZAS-18 > CAHJWO01. The sequence continues at coordinate 13,535 of CAXSED010000006.1, read as the reverse complement.
CTGGTGAAAACTGCTGCGGGCACGGTCGACAGCCTGCGCGGAAAACAACCGGCGCGGGCGGCGAAAAAGCCGGTGCACGACTTGGGCGAGAGGGCGGTCGCCCTGGGAAAGCGCGTAATCCCGATAGCGCGCGGTGAGCATTTTGATTTCCCGGCGCGCGATGTCGTATTGATCGGAAAAATTGTTGCCGTGTTTGCGATAACCAACGTCCACGGCAGGAACGTGCATCACCTTGAAGCGACTGCCTAGCTTGATGATGAAATCGTAGTCCCCGGAAAAGGGGATGAACGGGTCGAGCAGGCCGGTGGCTGCCAGGCAGTCGCGGCGGAACATCACCGTGCTCGGCACCACGAACCGGCGCGAAAAGTACAGGATGGATCGGTGCAAAGGGGATGGTTCCCCCGGATGGCGTGTCTCCGACGGATCGAGGACGACGGTAGGGGTCGGGTCGGTGGTTTCGGAGGGAGGCGCGGGGGCGATGACGCGTCCCTCGGCGCCGATGATCTGCAAATCACAGTGGCACATCCCGAGGTCCGCGTTGGCCTGCATCACCGCGACCTGCCGGGCGAGTTTCTCCGGGAGCCACACGTCGTCTTGATCGAGGAACGCGATCAACTCTCCTGTGCTGTGCATGATGCCCACGTTGCGCGCGACGGAGGAACCGCTGTTTTCCTGGCGGATCAATCGCACCGCCGGAAAGTCCTGTTCGATCCACCCGAGGTCTTCCGTCGAACCGTCGTCCACCACCAATAATTCCCAATGCGTGAACGTTTGCTCGAAAACCGAAGCAAGCGCGGGGCGCAAAAATTTCCCCGGGTTGTACGCCGGGATGATCACGCTAACCGGTTTCATTCAAGGCCGGGAGGTCGATGCCGCGACGCGTTTGCCCAACGCGATCCCCTTCAACTCGCACCAGTGATACCACCCGCCGGACAAAGGTTTGATCACGAGGAAGGAGCCAACCGTCAGGCAAAAGACGATGGCCGGTCGGTTCCACGCGGAAGGTAAGTAGACCCGGAGCGCCATGGCGACACAGACCACCAGCGGCAGATGCAGCAGGTAGATGCTGTAACTCCACAGGCCGGTCTGAGCCAGGTGGAACGAGAAGAACCGGGGAAGGGGCCAACGCGATTTTTTGTCAACCAGCATCCGGGCGAGCACCGCCGCCGTGCCCAACGAAAACAGGGTAAATGAAAATACCGTCAGCGCTTTGGTCATCTCCGCGCCGACCGCCAGCGCCAATAGCACGAACGGAGGGAGAAACCGGGCGAGCGTTCCCACGGCTCCGCGCAGGTAAAGTTCCGCCAGGTAAGCGCCGATGGACCAGCTAAACCAGAAGCACAAAGGACTGGCAACGAGAAAGCTCGGGACTTCCTTGAAAGGGTCTTCGGCGGGAGCATCACCCGGATAGAAAAGAATGGCTAGGCGCAGCCCGATCTCTATCACAGCGGTCAGGCCGATGGTTTTATTCCAGCCGAACCGGTCCGCCAGGAAAACCAGCAGCGGATACAGGGCGTAAAGTTGCACCTCGATGGCGATGGTCCAGAAAGCGCCGTTGATGCCGCCGAGCGTCGTGTTGCCGAAATTATGCACGAGGGCCAGATGGGTGGCGAGCTGGACCGAAGCGTGCCGGTCATGGAGGTCGAGCCGGGTCAACGGCAGGACGAACGCGAAAAACAGCACAGCGAGAAGGTAGGGCGGATAGATGCGGAAAAACCTCCGCACGAAAAAATCCTTCCACTCCGGTCGGTTCTGAAAACTCAGGTGGATGCAGAAGCCGCTCACCACGAAAAAGATGGCCACCCCCGCCCAGCCAAACCTCGCGGGTACGATCAGCCATTCCACCCACCCGACGGGCAGGCGGCGGTGCCAGCCGTCCCATGGCAAACGGTCGTAGGGATAAGCTGCGCCAGCCGCATGAAAGATAAAGACGGCGAGGATGGCCACTCCCCGGACATCGTCCAGGAACGTAATGTGCCGGGTCAGGCTACGGCGGGAGACCGTCGGCAGACCGGAAGGCATTGGCCGGGTGATGGCAGCATGGGTCATTCTGAAAGCCTGGATCATCTGGAGTCAGGGCCGCCACATCAAGAATATTAGGAATCGCCACGTCAAACCTGTTGCGCATCCGGTTTGTTCCCGCACAATTTGTCCGCGCCGGATTCACCAATTCAGGTTGCCGTGCCACGCCGAACGCTGCCGCCCACCATGCCCAAGCCTACGCATCGTTTTGTCACGAGTCCTGCAACGCTAGACCTGCGGCGCGCCTACGGAGATCGAAAGGTGTTGATCGCCGGGGCAGACGGTTTTCTGGCGATCAACGGCGCGCTGGCTCTGCATGCGGCGGGGGCTAAGGTGACGTTGTTGTCACGGAACGCTCGGCCCCGGGCAATGGGTTTTGCCGTTCGCCATGCGCAGGCCGATCTGCGTGACGCCGCCGCGGTCGCCGCCGCCGTTGAAGGCCAGGACTTCGTGTTCGATCTGGCCGGAGCTTCCGGAGCCGTCGGTAGCAATTTGGACCCCGCTACCAACGTGAAGGAGGAGTGCCCCCCGCACCTGAATCTGTTCACTGCGGCCGCCGCCGCCGCCAGCCGTCCTGTCGTGGCGTTTTGCAGTTCGCGGCTCGTTTATGGCCGCCCCGACCGCCTGCCCGTAGCGGAAGAACATCCGGTGCGTCCAGCCAGTTTTTACGCCGTCCACAAACTGACGATGGAACATTACCTGCGTGTGTTGTCCACCACCCGCGGCTTGCGGGCCTGCATTTTCCGGCTGTCCAACCCGTACGGTCCCTTCTGGCCAACCACAACGAAGTCCTACGGACTGATCAATCAATTCATCGCCCGTGCACTGGCGGGCGAACCCATCGAAATTTTCGGTGAAGGTTCGCAGCGGCGTGATTATATCCACGTCGAGGATTGCATGAACGCGATCCTGACTGCCACAGCCGAACCGACCTGCTGGGGAGAAACGTTCAACGTTGGCGGCGCCGAATCGCTGTCGATCCGCGAAGCGATTGACATCATCTCTTCGGAGGTGGCCGGAACCGTCATCCGCCACGAACCTTGGCCGCCGGAATATCTGGCCGTCGAAACGGGCGACTACCAGAGCGACCTGACAAAATTGCAGCGGTTCGTCCGGCTGCCCGCGCAATTGACGTTCCGTGAAGGACTGCAGCGGACGTTGCAGTCCGTGCGGGTAGGACTGCCGGCGGAGGCTCACCGGGCATGAAAAAGTTACGCGTTCTGCTGATCACGCCTGCGTCGCACCGTTCGGGTGCGCCGATGCTGATGCTTCATCTGGTCCAATTTTTACGGAAGCAGGCGGATCTCGAGCTTGCGGCGGTGTTGGTTTCAGACGGGGCGATGGCCGCCGCGCTGGGTGAGGGTTTACCCACGGAAATCTTCGAGCGATTTAGCAGCAACAAATGGACGCAGCGGTTGCTGCGAAATTTACCGATCCTGCCGCATCTGCTGAAATGGATGGCGGCGGCCCGCTGCCGGAAACTCCTCGGCCATTGGCCGCCCGACTTGGTGTACTGCAATTCGGCGGCGGCGGCGGGCGTGCTCGATGCGCTGGGTCCGTACGCGTGCCCGGTCGTAATGAATCTGCACGAGATGGAACATGTCCTCCAGAGCATCACTTGGATCCCGGGCGGGGCCATTGACCCGATGCGGCGGCACGCCACGCACTATCTCGCCGGGAGCAACGCCGTGCGTCTCAACCTTCTGGCACGGCATGGGGTTCCTGCCAGCCGGATCACGGTGGTCCATGACTTCATCCCGGCAGGCGATTTCCCGGCGCATCCAAACGGGGCGACGCCGTCCGTCCTGGCACTGATGACCCGGATCGGGGTCCCGCAGGGAGCGGCGGTCGTCGGGGTCGTCGCCACGGTGGAATGGCGCAAGGGTGCAGACCTGTTCGCGGCGTTGGCCCGGTTGCTGCCGCCCGTCGATGCGAATGGTCGGCCAATCCATCTGGTCTGGGTCGGGGGAGGGCAGGCAGCGGATATGGCGCAACTGCGATTCGACGTGATCACGGCATCCTTGGCCGGGCGGGTTCACATCGTCGGTCCTACCGAACGGACCGCCGATTGGTACCCGATTTTCACCGTGCTGGCGTTGCTCTCGCGCGAGGACCCTTTCCCTCTGGTGTGTCTGGAAGCTGCCGCGAGTGGAGTGCCCACGGTTTGTTTTGCGGACGCGGGCGGGATGCCCGAGTTCGTCGAGACTGACGCGGGTGTCGTCGTGCCGTTTCTGGATTTACCGGCGTTCGCCGATGCGCTCAGGCGGGTGCTCGACGACCCGGCGCTCCGGGCGCGGCTCGGTGAAACCGCCGCCGCCAAGGTCCGCGCGCGGCACGATGTCGGCGTGGCGGTGCCTCAGATCATGCGCCTGCTCCGGGAGCTGGTGCAAACCTCGCCCGCAGCCGCACCGGCAGGAAAAGCGCCAGCAGACCAATGAGCAGACGCGGGTTCGCCGCCAGCAGCCGCCGGAACTGACCGAGCGTCCGCAGACACTCGCCCGCGCGCCGCCACTCGCCGCGCCGCAGAGCTTCCTTCCACTGGCCGACCAGAAGCGGAGCGTAGTTCCGAAACAGCGTCCGGGTGCCGGTTTGTTCCAGCCGCCAGCGTGTACCCGGCGCACCGGCAGAGACGTTTTCCCGGAGAACCCTCAACGAATGGCCGACCATTTTCAGGATTTGGCGGGAAGCGTTGGCGGCATGAACGCGGTAATGCAGCGCGGTCCGATCCCGGATGACGAGACGGCCCCGGCGCGCGAGCCGGAAGTACAGGTCCCAATCGTCCGCTCCCCAAACCGCCTCGCGCAATCCGCCGACTGCCGCGAGCGCGGGGCGGCGGATCAACGTCTGTCCCGGCGAGGTCATCGGATTGGACTCGCACAGCCGTTCAAGCGTCAGGTCACCCGCCTCCCGGTTCCAGTGGCAGATTTCCTGGTCGTCGTGCTGAAAAACCCGCGCCGACCCGGCGATCAGACAGACCCCGGGGTCCGCGCGCAAGGCTTCCACCTGCCACGCCAGCTTGTCCGGCGGCCAGAGGTCGTCGTCGTCGAGAAAGGCGATGAACTCACCGCTCGCTTCGGCCAGCCCGCGATTCCGCGCGGCGGCCTGACCGGCGTTCGCTTGCTCGACGTAGTGAATCCGGCCCGCGTCCGCCAACGGGCGCAGCCGCTCGGCGGTGCCGTCCGGCGAGCCGTCGTTGACGACGATGACCTCGTAATCCGTGAAGGTCTGCGCGAACACCGACTCCAGAGTAGCCAACACATACTCCTGATGGTTGTAAGTTGGCACGATGACGCTGACGGCTGGCATGGCGCGAAACGCTAGGACGCCTTGCGAGGCCGGCTGGCCCGGGCAACGATGTACACACACTCGCCCAGACGGGCGGGCGGCATTCTTCGGACGGAGGTCTGGGTAAGGGCACGTCCCAAACTCGAAACCTGCTGCTGGCACAGCTTCACCACGTCCCGCCGCTTCTCGTCCGTCAGGGGCGTTAGGAAGCTCGGGTTTAGAAGCCGCAGGCCCAGCCGCAGCAGTTTGCCGCCGCCCCGGAATCCGGTCCAATGCGGTAGCGGAGCCGCCTGCCCAAAATACTCCGCCTCGGTGAAATACGAGCCGATCAGCGTCTTGAATTCGTCCGCCGACATTTCCGAGCAGTGGAACGGATTGTCCGGTGTGACGAGGTGATACCGCGACAGGTTCGGCGTGGAGATGACCAGCGTTCCACCGGGACGCAAGACCCGCACGCACTCCTTGAGAAATGCCTCCGGGTGGGGAACGTGCTCGATGGTTTCAAAAGAAACGACGTAATCGACGGAACCGTCCGCCAGCGGGATGGCCTCCGCGTTGCCCGTCCGGGCGTCGATCCCGTAGACCTGCCTGGCATGCGCCACCGCCTCCGCCGAAATATCCACGCCGACCAGCGATTTCGCCCCGGCCCCAAGGAGCGCCGTGCTGCCGTAGCCTTCGCCACAGGCAATGTCCAGCACATCGCACCCTTTGGCCGAGGCGCAGGCAAACCGGTAGCGGTCCACATGCTCCCAGAACGTCTTGGGGTCCACCGCTCCGGGCACCATGCGTTCGCCGGTCATTTCCAACTCGCTTGCCATAAAAATTACCGGTCGGATTTCGTCGGAAAAACTTCCCAGTCTCCTTTCAGGATCACCGGGCCGTACACCGCTTGATAAGGCTCGCCCGTGGAATACGTGTTGTCCCACTCCACATCGAACCACGCGGCTCCATCGACCGAGTCCAGCAAACCCTCGCCGGTTTCGCTGATGCTCACGCTGAGCAGGTATCGCCCCGGTCCCAGCGCGATGCTCGGCAGGGTCATCGTGGCTGTGAAAGGCTTGCCGTAGGCACCCACGTCCGCCCGGTTGAAATAACTTGCCGTCGTGCCGAGGCGTCGGCCATGCTGGTCTTCGATGGCAAAGGCCAGCCGGGGGTTGATGACCCGGCGCGGCGGCGCAATTTCCAGAGATACACGCATGGGTTTGGAGGAGGCGAAACGCGAAGTGGTGTTGCCGTCGTTGTCGGACAACGTGAGGGACCGAATCCACGGTTGCAACGACTGGGAACGGCTGGTGTGCGCGCTCAGATCGACGTGGCCGTCCGTCACTTCCAGCCCGTCCCGGAGGTAGCGTTGGATCACCTCGTCGGTGCTGCCCGCCAGGGTCAGCCGACCATTCTGGAGGAACAAGCCCGAGGTGCAAAGATTCTGGATGGCGGCCATGTTGTGGCTCACGAAGAGCACGGTCCGGCCACCGGAGGCAACGTCTTTCATCTTGCCGAGACACTTCTTCTGGAACTCGGCGTCGCCGACCGCGAGCACCTCGTCCACGATGAGAATTTCCGATTCCAGATGCGCGGCCACCGCGAACGCCAACCGGACGTACATGCCGCTGCTATAACGCTTGACCGGCGTGTCGAGAAACATCGCCACCCCGGAGAAATCCACGATGGCGTCGAACTGCCGCCGGATTTCCGCCTTTGTCATGCCGAGGATGGCTCCGTTGAGAAAAATGTTCTCGCGCCCGGTCAGCTCTGGATGAAAGCCGGTGCCGACTTCGAGCAGCGAGCCGACCCGCCCGTACAGGTCGATCTGGCCGGCGGTCGGTTCCGTGATGCGGCTCAGAATTTTGAGCAGCGTGCTTTTGCCCGCTCCGTTGCGGCCGACGATGCCGACGACTTCTCCCTGTTTGATCCCGAACGAAATCTCCCGCAACGCCCAGAAGGTTTCCGTGGCCGCCCGGCGAAAAGGGTGGCGGACCCGCCGCAAAATCGTTTCGGCCAGCGTCGAGGATTTTTCCTGCTCGTGTGCGATGGCATATGCCTTGGACAAGCCTTGCACCGAGAGGGCCACGTCCCGCTCAGATGACATCGGCGAACGTCCTTTCCATGCGTTTGAACGCGTAGATCCCCCCCACCAGCAGCCCGCCGCTGACCGCCGCCGAAACCGCCAGCGACGCCGCCGTCGGCAACGCCGTGCCCAACAGGCTGGCGCGCAACGCTTCCAGGGGCGGGGTCAGGGGATTCAACTCGTACACCCAACGCCATCGCGCCGGGACCGCCGCGACGGCATAGGCCACCGGACTCGCGTAGAGCAAGAGGTTTGTGAACACCGGCAAGATATATTGAATGTCCCGGTAGGTGACCGCCAACGCCGCCGTGCAGAGGCCGATGCCCATAGCCGCGACCGTCAAAACCAGCAGCCACATCGGCAGCAAGACCACCAGCGGCGACGGCACGATCCGGTACACGGCCAGCAGGATCGCCATCATTCCCCCCGCGACAAGGAGATCGACCAGGCAGGAGCCGAGGTTCGACAACGGGAGGACCAGCCGGGGGAAATACACCTTGGAGATCAGCGGCGTGTTCCCCAGCAGGCAGCCGCCGACCTTGGTCAGCACGTTGCTGAAAAAGTTCCAGCCCAACAGACCCGCGAAGGAGAACACCACGTAAGGCACCCCGTTGCTGGGCAGTTTGGCGACGACCCCGAAGACAAACGCGAACACGGCTGCCGCCAGCAGCGGCTGTAAAACCACCCAGATCACCCCGAGCGCCGTCTGCTTGTAGCGCAATTTCAGGTCCCGCCCCGCCAACGTCAAAAGCAGGTCCCGGAACCGCCAGATTTCCGCCAGGTCGAGTGCTACCCATCCCCGGGTAGGAAGAATGGTCAGATGAAGGCGCGGATGCCCCGGCGAAGACACGGCGACAGAACCAAGCTCCGGGGTTCCCGGGAGTGAGGTTTTGCTGTTTCGACTGCCGTTCGATGTGTTCATCGGCTGGATGCGCTAAATCCTGGTTGCTGCGGCGCTCGCCCTCCGCAGCGTCAGCGTCCGTCCCGCCGCCATGCCGGGCGCGCGGGCGTGAAGTCACGCAGCCGTGTTTTAACCCACAGATGTCTCATTGTGCGGTGCGTCCAAGTCTGGGCGCGACTGCCAAGCAATACAAGTCCTTTCTCCGCCCCTCCGCCTAGATGACACGGAAACGGCACAAGACTTGCGTCTTAGCCCGCGACCGCCACCCAAAGTTTGTCTTGCCGGAGTAGTGGTTTGCGGTACAATTCGCCCCGTTATTCCAGACAGATAAGCAGGCATCAACACAGCGGCCAATAACGGCGGATCAACGGCCAGTCGACAACTTTCCAGATAAAACATTCATGATGGCAAGACCGAGACATCACGCGCAAAAGGGACCGGATTCCTGTCCGGCGGCCACCTCTGGCAGCCCGAGCGTCTTTCATGGACAACATTTTTCCCACCACGGGAAACGTCGATGATCAGCGTCGATCGTTTGAGCGGTGTTTGATCGACTGCCGGATGTCTTAAATCACCAACTGGCCCCACGGCGACTTCACTGTGCCCCCCTCGATCCGTTAAAAAATCGATGAAAGAGGTGTCCACCGTTTCCATTCTGACGCCGGATTTGTACCGGCGCCAACAGAGAGGTTCGCCCGTCCAAGGGCGCGATCACGGGTTTGCCGCCTGGATGGTCGGAATGAGCTTCGTGGGCGATGCCATGGTGGTCGTCGGCGCGTTGCTCGGAGCGTTCTGGCTGCGTTTTCACACGCCGATGCGTTCGCTGGGCCGTACCGACGCGATGATGACGCTGGGCGCCTACCGCGGACACATCGTGTTTCTGTCCATCACCCTGCTGTTGGTGCTGGCTTACTTCGATCTCTACGCCACCGGCAGGCCGCAACGCCTGCGCAAGGTGAACGCCATGATTCTCACGGGCACGCTCGTCTGGTTCTTGGCAAATTTCGGGCTGAGCTTCGAGTTGAACACCATGCCCATCGTCAGCCGTATCTTTCTCCTCAACAGCTTTTTCTGCGCGGCACTCGGTCTTTTGTGCTGGCGGTGGTTCTTTGATCAACTGCTCGGGATATCGGCGGTGGCGAGCCTGTTGCAGCGCCGCATCCTCTTCGTGGGCTGGAGCGAACAGGCCATGAAAATGGTCAACCACATCGGCAAGGACGCGAAGCATCCGTATCAGGTGATTGGCTGCGTCCCATCGGTACACGGGAATTTCGACCGGCATTTGCCGAAATCGGTCCGGCGGTTGGGCGAGTACGAGGATCTGCGCGAGATCGTGGTCGATCAGGCCATTGACATCGTCATCGTTTCCGATCTGAACACCACGCAGGGCAGCTTGGAGGATCTGGTCACGCTCTGCGAGAAGGAGATCGTTCATTTGCAGATCATTCCGTCGTGTTTTCAAGCGCTGGCTTCGGGGTTGCATCTGGAGACGACCAGCGGGGTGCCGGTGCTGGGGATCAGCCGCCTGCCGCTGGATTCCCTGGTGAACCAGATCCTCAAACGCACGTTCGATGTCGTCGGAGCGTTGTTCGGGATGCTGCTGAGCGCGCCTCTGATGGCCATTTTCGCGCTGCTGGTGTACCTGGAGTCGCCGGGGCCGGTGTTTTACCGGCAGAAGCGCAGCGGCCTGGGCGGCAGGCCGTTCTACATCCTGAAAATTCGCAGCATGCGGCTCGATGCCGAGCAAGAGCGGATCGGTTGGTCGCGGGACGACGACCCTCGCCGCTTGAGAATCGGCGTGTTCATGAGGCGATGGAACATCGACGAGGTTCCACAGTTTTTGAACGTGCTGCTGGGCGACATGAGCCTGGTTGGTCCACGACCCGAACGTCCCGAATTCATCGTCGATTTCCGGGAGCGCATTCCCCACTACAACGCCCGCCACGGCGTCAAGCCGGGCATCACGGGCTGGGCACAGGTGAACGGGTTGCGCGGCGACACCGACCTGACCGAGCGCATCAAGTGCGACCTCTTCTACATGGAGAGATGGACTTTCCTGCTCGACGTGCAGATCGTGTTGATGACCTTTTTCAAGAAGGGTAATCTCTGAGGCCCGGTTTCCTTTCCTTGGATTCAACCACGGACGAGCGCGCAGGTTGCGCTTTCATCGCGTTGAAATTTGTTTAGAATTCCGCGCGTGTCCCAGATCACGAGTGCCGCCGCCGGAGGCCCCCGACGCAAGCTGCGGTTGCTGCCGCTGCTGGCGGCTACCTACTTCATGGTCTCCGGCGGACCATACGGCCTGGAAGAGATCATCGGCGACGCCGGCTACGGCTGGGCGCTGGTCATCCTCTTCGTGCTGCCGTTCTTCTGGAGCCTGCCGACCGCGTTGATGATCGGCGAACTGGCTGCCGCCGTGCCCGCAGAAGGTGGCTTCTATGCCTGGGTGCGGCGCGCCCTGGGTCCGTTTTGGGGTTTCCAGGAAGCGTGGCTCTCGCTGGCGGCTTCGATCTTCGACATGGCGATCTACCCGACGTTGTTCGTCACTTACCTCGAACACTTCAAGGATTGGGGGCCGGTCCTCGCCGTCGGGCACCGGGAACTGTGGATCGAGCTGGCGGTCGTGATCGTCGCCACGTTGTGGAACCTGCGCGGAGCAGTGTCGGTGGGCGCTGGCTCGGTCGCGATGTGGATCGTGGGCTTGGCGCCCTTTGTCGTCCTGCTCGCGGCGGCGTTCTGGCGCGGCATCCACACCGGGCACGCGCCGCTCGCGCCGCCGCATGGTCACGCCGATCTGGCAGCCGGGATGCTCGTCGCCCTGTGGAACTACATGGGCTGGGATAACGCATCGACCATCGCGGGGGAGGTGGAGGAGCCACAGCGTACCTACCCGCGGGTGATGGTCATCGCCGCACTGATGACGATGGCGACCTACCTGCTGCCCGTTGCGGCGGTTTGGTTTGCGGGGATCGCGCCGGACCAATTCTCGACGGGCGCCTGGGTGGACGCCGCCCAGACCCTCGTCGGGTATCCGCTGGCGTTGGCGCTGACCTTGGTCGCCTCGCTGGACAGCCTGGGCAACTTCAACTCGCTCACCCTCAGCTACACGCGCTTGCCTTACGCGCTGGCTTGCGATGGCCTGCTACCCAAGGTGTTGACGTACAGGCTTCCCAACGGCGTGCCTTGGGTGTCGCTGTTGTTCTGTGCGTTGGGCTGGTCACTCGCGCTCGGCCTCAAGTTCGACCGGCTGATCACGGTGGACATCTCGCTCTGGGGTTTGAGCGTGGTGCTGGAGTTCGTGGCCCTGGTGATCCTGCGGATCACGGAGCCGGACCTGCCGAGGCCTTTCCGCGTACCGGGGCCGATGTGGGTGGCGGTTGCGTTGGGGGCAGGTCCGGCGGTACTGGTTGTCTTTGCGTTGTGGGTGGCTCGCGCGGAGCGGGTGGGACCGTTTCCAGCGGCCTTGTTTGCCCTGGGAATCGCCGCCTGCGGCGTGCCGTTATACGGGTTGGTTAAATGGCGGCTCGGGCGGAAGCAATTGACGTAGCGGCCCGTCGTTTCGAGCGGTCGGCCACGCCGGGACCGGGAGGAACTTGCCCGTTACTCTCCCGATCCCGACGGGCCTTGCCCAAACCGCCATCTTGCTCAGACGCCACGCCGGCGAAGCCGTTGCGCGCCCAGTAGTAAAACCCCGCCCCCCAGCACGAACGCCCAGGTACCCGGCTCGGGAACGGCGGTTTGTACAACTACCAAGTCCACTTGGTTGGGGAGGTAAAGGAGTGAATAGGTATACCCGGCGGGCAGGCTGCCGAGGGCCAGGCCGCTCGTCACCAGAGGGAGAACGCCGTGGTCGATCAGATCGTAGGTGCCGGTGCCGAAGCCCGCCAGCGCAGTGACGTTGAGCGTGCCGTTGAGGTTCAGTCCGCCGGTGATATTGAGGTGATCATTGGTGCCGGTGATCGAACCGAGTTCAAAGTTGAACTTCGTGTTCACGTCGAAGGCGGCGTCGCCGTTGAGGGTTGTCGTGCCCGCGCCGCCGGTGAACACGCCGGTGGTGGCAGAGACTGTGCCGCCAGGGTTGATATTGCCTGAGAGTGTGAATCCGCCGGTGGCCACAAACGTGCCGGTGCCGGTCAGCGTGCCGGTGCCGGTCTGGGTTAGCTTGCCGGTGACACTCAGGGTGCTGCCCGCCGCGATCAACGTGCCGCTGTTGGTCAGCGCGCCGGTCGTGGTGAAGTTGCGACCGTTGGCGACGGCGAAGGTGCCTTGGTTGACGGCTAGCGAGTTGATCTCAGCGAACACCGTGCTCGCGCCGCTGAGCGTGACGTTGGCGGCATTGGTGATGATCGTGCCACCGCCGAACGAGAGCGTCGAGGTGGCCGACGTATCGGTGCTGATGACGTTGTAAGTGCCGCCGGTGAGGGTGGTGCCGGAGAAGTTCGTCAACTCGCCAGCAGCTACCGTCAGGCTGGAACCGCCGCCCGTGCCGTTGGAGATCACCGCGTAGGTGCCGTTGTTGGTGAAGGAGCCGCCGGTCTGGACCATCATGCCGCCGCCGGTGGCTTCGGTCACGCCAGTCGCGCCGGTGGTGAAGTCGCTGCCGTTGCCCCCGCCGGGTTGGAGAACGAGGGAGAGGCCGCTCTGGTTGGCGTTGACGGTGCCGTTGTTGGTAAAGGTGCTCTGGCTGATGCCCAGGTTGCCGTTGCCTGCAATGGTGGCACCCGCCGCGATGGTGAGCCGGTCGCCGCCGCCGTTGTTGGCGAAGATGCGGTCACTGCCGCCGTTCATGTTGAGCACGCCCGTGCCCGCCAAGGTCGTCGCGCCGACGTAACGCACGTCGTCACCGTTGCCCTGGCTGTTGAGGTTGAACGTGCCATTGTTGGTGAAGGTGTTGACGAGAAACGTCGTTGTGTTGTTGTCGGCGACGAGCGCTCCGTTGTTGACGACGGTATCAAGTGTCGCAGTGTCAGTGAGGACGACCGTGCCGGTGCCGGTAGTGGACAAAGTGGTATTGTTGACGTTGGCGCCGCTGCCGATGCTGACGGTCGAGCCGGTGAGGGCCTGGAAACCACCCGCGCCAGTGAAGCCACCGCCGCCGATCAGGGCGAGCGTCCCGCCGTTGCTGGCTTCAGTGACAGCTCCCGCCGCGCTGGTAAACGCATTGTCCTGCCCGCCGCCGGGCTGGAGGGTGAGCGTCAGGCCGTTCTGGTTGGCGTTGACGGTGCCGTTGTTGGTAAAGGTGCTCTGGCCGATGCCCAG
>CAXSED010000005.1:0-73300 GCA_964236475.1 uncultured Chthoniobacterales bacterium | reverse complement strand
GGTGCGTTTGAACAACACTTCGGCGTGGACCCCGCAAATCTTGCGGGCCGCCTCGATCTGGGATTCGTTCGGTCGCAGGGATTTCGTTTCCGCGACGACGGTGACGACCTCGCCCGGCAGATTGCCGGGATACCGGCCTGCCGCCAGCTTGGCGAGCTGTTCCTTGGTGTCCGCGATGACCTTGGCCGCGCGGGCGTGGACGCCTTGCGCCTCGATCAAACGGCTCACCAGTGCCGCGGTATCCGCAGCCGCAGGGACAGGTGAGATCAACACTTCAACGGGGATCGTGGTCATGACTCGAAAGAAAGAGTGCGAGCGCTCGCACTTTTAGGAAACCGGCGGGGAGAACCGCTGCTTGCGCACGCAGCCGCGCTTGCTTTCCCAGACCTGCACCTCGGCAAATTCCGGGTGCGTCGAAGAAGCGCGCAACGCTTTGAACGCGTCGTGCTGCACCGCAATCCCGACCTCAGGACCTGCGATGGTCTGGAACGTTTCGGCCCCGTGCGGGCGGGCAATGGTGGTGGCGAGACGCATAGAGGATTAGACGCCGCCCTTGATGTGCCCGAGGGCGATCAGGGCCGCCCGGAGTTCGTTGACCAGCGTCAGCGCGGAAGGCAGGTCAGTGGCCACGGCTTGCGCCAAGCCGGTGCGCTGGGCAACCGGAGTCGCCCCGCAAAAGCCGACCTTGTGCGTGGGCAGCGTGCCGATCTTGACGCCGTTGGACGTATTTTTAACAGGGGTGCTCATGCAAGGAGGAAACGGAAAACTTGGCGGGACCGCGCGCCGGACTTATGGCTGCCGACACGCGGCCCCTTTTTGCAGGGGAAGGGTTGGCCGATTAAGCGGGCTTGGTGATGCGCTGCAACGCGGCCAATTCGCCGATGTTGTAGCCGTAGTTGACCTCGATGGTGCGGTTGCTCACGTCGAAATACGGGTCGCCGAACTGGCGGTATTCCAGCGTCAGGCCGCTGTCGTCGGTCACCTGCTCGTAGCGGGTGAGCTTGGCCATCACGTCGGGGTGCGGTTCGATGGGCGAGAACGCCACCAGCATGGCGCTGGCGAATGCGGCAAAGCCGACCAGTTCCTCGCCGTTGTCGGGGAACACCGGGCAGTCGTAGTAGTCGTAGCCCAGCAGGCGGCCGATCTCGCCGTCGCGGATCGTCTTGTCGCTGCCGACGGCATACGCCAGCTTCACGTCGCCGTCCTTGAAGAGCGCGTTGTCGAACTCGGTGTCGAGGACCAGCGAACGGCCGGTCTTGGGCCACATGGCCGTGTTGCCGGCACCCCGGATGTCGATCACGTTGTCCGAGTTGAACGCGCTGGACGCCACGTTGCACACCGCCGCGCCGTAGTTGGCGGCGGTGACCAGGCTGAAGATGTCGGCGATCACGTCCTCGGCGAGCTTCTCGGCGCGAAGGGTCATGAGCTGGTCGGGGCGGAGTTGCGGCTGGCGGTTGAAGTCCGAGCTGGTGAGCGACAGGCTCATGTACTTGCGCCGGTTGACCGTCACATCCTTGACGGCGGTGCCATTCGAGCCCGTGGTGAGGTAGCCCGCGTTCGGATCGAAGTCCGTCGAGGGCGTGGAGTAGAGCGGGTAGTACGGGACGGCGATCTTGTTGGTGCCCTGCAACTGGACGTTGCGGAACACCGTGGAAAACGCGAGCACGGGCAGCAGGCGGCGCTTGAACGCGCGCATGACCATGTCGAGAACCTCGACTAACTGAAGTTCGGAATTGATCGTGTTGGTGGGAGCGGGCATGAGAGGAGTCGGTTAGGGACGCTTGATGGGAATCATGGAGCGGGGTCGGATGTTGAGACCGGGCGAGGTGTCAACCCTTGCGCGCCTGGTTGGCCGCGAACGCGCGCAGCTTTTCGCCGTGCTTGGCGAGCATGGCGCGCTTGTCGTTCATGCTGGCCTTGACGAACTTTTCGGCCAGGGCTTCCATGTCCTCGCCGTTGCCGGCATCGGTGGCGTCATGGTCGGCGGCCTGGGGAGCGACGCCACGCGCGGCGAGCTGCTCGGCGGCTTTGCCGGAAACCGTCTTCTCCTTCTTTTCGGCGTCACCCAACTTTTCGTTGGCGACCTTCAGATCCTTCTCGGCTTTGTCGGCGCGCTCGGTGGCAGCGGAAAGCTTGCCTTCGGCGTCCTCGGCGCGGGTCTTGAAACCATCACGGGCAGTTTCCGCCGCCTTGAGATTGGAATTTGCCGTGTCGAGCTGCGCTTGCAGGCCCTCGGCGGCTTTGAGTTGGGTCCCCAGTTCCGTGATATTGGTCTGGGCCTGCGCGAGTTCTTCCTTTTGAGTCACGCCGACTCCGGCGTGTCAACGAGCAGATATTTTTCGTTTCAGTATTTTGAAATCTGATTACGTTCAACCAAAGTGACTGCCGCCTTAATTAGCGCTTCTGTCGCCGTATTCGTTTTTGCTATGACCCAAGCGATTACTGCTCGTAGAGAACGAGCTAAATTGCTGCTGTCGAAACTTGAGGAACTGTATTCTGTACTTTCTGAATACGGCCACCGCGTCGTCCAAAGAGCCGAACAATTTGATCGGGAATTTATACAAAAACTTCCGAAGGCAGATTTGGGTGTTTCGTACAACGCGGCCGAATGGCGGGCGCTTGATATCGACTCGAAACTAGAGATGTACGTCGCTTTCTATTTCCCATCGTTATCTGATGATCTTCAACGGCTCTTCGACGCCAACAAGAAATTTTACGAATTGATTGAGCAACGATTCACACGCGAGTTGATTTTCGATGAAATAATATCTTTCGGGAAGCCGGTCGGCGACAGCGTCGATCAATTCCAAAACCGTATTCTTAGAGAGAAAAAAGTGCTCACGGGGAGTTTTGTTGGTGATGTAATCGCTTGGTTCTCTAAAGCATCTTACGGCTGATTGATTTCCTCGAATTTCAGAACATTGCTAGTGCTTGACTCAGCCCTGTAACCATGGCATCCGCAAGCCCCAAGTCCACGTTGCGCTCGCCGAAAAAGCTCTGGCCCTGCATGGTGTCCTCGTCGATCTGCGGACGCTTGGCAGTGACCGCGTCGCGGAACTCCTGGCCGATCTGGTCCACCTGCTCCTGGAAGTGATGTTCCTCGTCGTCGGTGAGAGCCTTCCACGGCGCGCCGGCGGCTTTCAGGTCGCCGCTCTTGACCGTGTTGATCGTCAGGCCCATGTCATCGAGGCGGCGCGACTGGTCGAGCAAGGCAAGGTAGACGCCGATGCTGCCCATCTGCGCGCTGCCCGTGGAAAAAATCTGGTCGCACTGGCTGGCCAGCCAGTACGCGGCAGAGCAGCACATTCCCTCGCAGTAGGCGAAGACGTTCTTCTGCTGCGCGAGCGCCGCGATCCGGTCCGCCGTCTCGGGCACGCCCGTCACCCCGCCGCCTGGGCTGTCGAAGAGCAGCATCACGTTTTTGATCGTGCGGTCGTTGGCCACGGCATCGAGCGCGTTGTCCACGTCGGCCAGATCCACGGAATCGGTGCAGAGACGGTCGAGCTGGGAAAGGTTCTTGTCGATGGCCCCGTCGATGTGGATCAGCGCCGTGTCGCCCCGGATTTCGAGGATCTTGTCCGCGCGCTTTTGCTGGAGGTCGCCGTCGATCTTGCGCGCCTGGAAATGCGCGCCCGCCTGCTCCATGGTCCCGCCCTGCATGAGCGAGAGCAGCGCCATCTCGAAAGCGAAGCGGCTGCCAGACTCCAACAGGACCGGGCGGCAAAAAAGTTTGGTGTAGAATTTATCGAATCGCATGGCGGTCAGCTTCCGGGGAAAATGTCATCTTCGGTCGCGTCGAATCGACCGAGGGCTTGGCGTTCCAAGTCTTCGAGTGCGAGCGCTCGCACATCTTCGTTGCGAGCCTGGCGAGGCGAAAATACCGGCTCGTCGAGACGCAATGAGGCCGCGAGCAACGCGCGAATCAGCGCGGGACGCGTCGCGTCCGACACCAGGCGGGATTTCTTCACGCGGCGTCCTCCTCGCGGGCAAGCGCCTTGATGGCTTCGCACCATTCCCAGAGCAACTTCTTGCGGGCGTGCCGACGGCGATCTTCCGCCTCGTAGGCGCGCATGTTCAGATCCGCCAGGACCTGCACCGAAGCTTTTTCCCAGAGCTTGGCGTGGGTGCAGTAGTCGGCCACCGCTTCGAGCGCCGCATCGGCCTCGGCGTCGCGCGCCAGAAACTCATCCTGCGCGAAACCCAGCGTCACGGCAGCCAGCGCCACCGGCAGAAGCACGGGAACGTGAAAGGGCGTCATCATTTCGTGTCGAGGTCCTCCTTGTCTTCCTGGCTGGAACGGTCGGCAGCGTCGGCATCCGGCTGGACATCCGCACTCGCGGCACCCGGCACGCCGGCGCGGTACATCGGCAGAGCAAATTCCGCCCCTTCTTCCTTGGCGATCTTCCGGGCTAGAGCCCATTCCTTGAACCACTGACGCATCTGCACGCGCCAGTTGCGCCCGCGCTTGTCGTTGATGGACTGCATCGTCTCGACCCCGTTGGCGAGCTGGTTGATTTCCAGCGCGCCGGTCTTGCTCTCGTCCACCGAAAGGCTGGGCGGACCCTGCCATGAAATCTTACGCAGCCAGTCGGGGTCCTTGCACGGCTGGAGCTTGCCGCTCTGGATGCGGGCCAGCAGGTAACGCACGGCGATGGGGTTGCAGAACCGCCAGACCATCGCGTCGCGGAACACCTGGAAAAACAGGTCGGATTTGCTCAGGACGAAGCGGGTGTTCGCTCCGGAGAGTTTGGCGATGCACCAGAAGAATTCCGCCGGCACGCCCCAGCCCGCGCACACGTCGCGCATGAGCAGATCCGTGATGAACGGCTCGACCAGCGGGCTCGGGTGCGAGGAGCTGAGCATCTTGATGTCGCCCTCGTTGCCGACGTAGGCAATCGCACCGCCGCCGAACACGCGTTCCAGCGCGGTGGTGTCGTCCGCGCCCGGTCCGCTGACCGCGCCGTTACCGACGCCGCTGGTGTTGGCCTGGCGGATGGCGCTCATCGCCCCCTGCCCGCCCATCTTCGCGGAGCGTTTGACCATGACCGCGAGCGCCGCGTGGAGTTTCGCGCTCTTGGTGGTCAGCTTCTTGAGGTCGTAGATATCGACCAGCGGGTTGACCGCCTGGGCAAACTCGCTGGCTCCGCGCACCTGGTTGATGCCGTCGGGCTTGTACCAGTGAATCATTTCGCTGGCCGGGATCGGCTTGCGATTGCCGCTCAGGTAGTAGCGCAACGGATTGTTGAAGGTGTCCACCCCTACCCCGTCGTAAACCCGGATGCCGTCGGCGATCTCGCCGGGCGTCACGATCTCCTGGTTGTCGAACATCTGGATGCACGGCTCGTTGTTCCAGCGCGGGTTCGTGGCATGGCAGGCCAAGAACTCGCCCAGCTTCATGCGCTGCTCGCAGGCGGTCTCCTGGGCCTCGTAGAAGTTGCGCCGCCCGGCGATGTCGAAGCGCGCCGGGGACAGCGCCATGTCCTCGAAGTCGGCTTCCGCCGCCTCGTTGAAATCCTCGTCCTCGCTGTTGATCTGGAGGCTGACCCCCTTGCCGACGGTGTGCCGGGCGATGCCGCGCACGCCCTCCTTGACGACGCCGAAATTCTGGTAGAGCCACTCCGTTTTGCGGTTGATCTCGTTGCGCGTGTACGAGTCGAGGTACATCCGCGAGTCCGCCGGCAGGTAGAACATGATGTTCGACCGGTCGGGGGAGTAGCCCGTGGTTTCGCCGTAGGAGCCGAAGCTGGCGGCCTTGATGCGTTCGACGGCCGCGCCGATGGTCGAGAGCACGCTCATCGGATCATCCCGCCAAAGTCCGGGTAAGTGACCGTGACGGCGGTGCCGCGGTAGATGCGCAGGGCCTCGGCGGCGGCCTCGAAGACTTCCGAGGCGCTCAGGTCCTTCGCCTGGCCCGCCATCTTGCCGTTGAGGGTGGCGTTGAGCAGGAAGCCGATTTCGCCCTTGCCTTCGTTGATCAGCGCGTAGGCCGCCGCGCGCAGGTCGAGGATTGGGCGTTCGCTGCCGACCTCGTCGGCGAGATCAGTGAGGCCCAGGATGAAGGAATCGGACGCCGCCATGTCGAGGCGGCTGGCGTGTCAACCGGCGACAGGATCGATGTACGACTGGTTCCCGTTATGCGGATCGCTGAGTTTAGTTTTCCCTTTGGAAAGTCATGCCATACTGCCCTGCAAGTTTGGCAAATCTGAAAGTCTCTTCAGCCGAGAACGGAGTTGCCTTAACAATATGGATATCGGCAGCAACGTTCACTATCGAACGGAGAGGTACATTTATTTGTAACGTAGCCGCCATAAATCCCTCCCAATCAGTTGGAATGCCCTTGAGGAAATATGTTGCATCACTTCTATTTGCCCCAATCTCGCGTCGGATTGTCGGCGGACTATTTTGCTGACGAAATGCCGCATTTTGCGTTCTGATCTCTTCAAGCAAATCGATTACTTGCTGGGGCACGGCGACAGATTCTGTAGGCAAAGATTTTTTCGAAGTGAACCGCTTAAAATGTTTTAAGAAGGTAGGGTGATCAGGCTTTTTGGAGGCTTCGTATGTTGCCGCCACCTTCTTCGCCAATTCACTTTTGAAGGTGTGAATTGCGTAATAATTCAAATCCCGAGGATATGGGACATACTCGATGGGAGCTATATCGAATGGATTTTTGGTCATCTCGTCTTTGATGACGATTGTTGGCATATCGAACGCTAGGCGCATCCCAAGCTCAAACATGACGTTGGGATTTCTGGTGCTCACGTCGCAGATCACCATTTGATCGTCGGCAAGGTTCTGTACGATCCGGGCGTGGATGACTCCAGAGTCATCAGCCATACTGACCAGTCGACCCTCAAACCCCGTGTCTTTGAGAGCCTCTTTGATGATTCGCTCCACGTCGACCCAGTGAGCCTCGGTACAATCTTCGGCAGGTGAGATCGGTCTCACGATACCGCAGATCAGAGGTTCCGAGTTGTGGGTTTCAGCTTTCTCAGCTTCGGATGCTTTGGAGTTAGACACAGTGCTTTCCTTTATCCCCTATCTGCTGGACGGACAAGCAAGGGTCTTAAATATTGTGGCTGTGGCGTAGAACCGCAAACGAAACAGGCCCGGTTAGTCTCCAAAGAGATCGCCGGGCCTGCTCGCGGTGGTTAACATCCACGCCGCGCTGTCAATTTGCGTGCTTGGCCTCTGCGGCCAGCGCGGCCTCGCGCTCCTGGGCGGCGGCCACGCGGCACAGGTCGAGCCGTTCCTCGACGGTACCGGCGAGGACCTCGGTCATCTTCCAGCAATCTCCCAAGTGGTTGTTGGTCGCCTTGCCGCCCTGTTTGCCGACCCACTGGAGCTTGCCTTGCCCATCAGGCTCGGTGTGCTCGTCGGTGAGCTGCTCGATGAACTGCGGGCAAAGGTCGCGCGGCAAAAATCGGTGGTTGGTGCGCTCCTTGATTGAGGCGTAGTAAAGCTCTTGCTTGAACAGGTCGTCCCAGTACCAGACCAGTTCGAGTTGCGCGTTGAAGACGCTGGAAACCCGGATCGTCTCGCCCCGGAGCTGCGTGCGTCCGCCGCCCTTGCTGGGGCTGAAGACCGCCGCGTTGGCCAGACAGAACGCGTACACGTTCGCCTCGCTCTGGGCTTGGTCGCCCGAATCGACGAGGCCCGCCGTGACGCAATATTCGTGCACCTCGCCGGTCAGCGGGTCGCGCCACTTGTACCGGAGATGCTTGCCTTTTGAGTCGGGAGTGAGCCCGGCGTATTCCTTGATCTGGTCCCAGTTGACCGCCTGGCCGTAGTCCACCAGCGCCGCGAAGGTCGGCTCGCCCGGCAGGTCCCAGAGGATGCCCCAGGCCCAGATCTCCCACCAGAAGCCGTTGCCCTGCACGTCGACCGTCATCGTCAGCAGCTCGGGCCGGTAGGGAATCTGACGGAGCAGGTATTCCGGGCTGGCTTTCTGGAGGCGCTCAATGTCGCTCTCGTTGACCGTGGTCGCCTGGCGCACGAAGGGCAGGCCCAGGTCGTTGTTGTAGAAGTCATGCAGCAAGCCCGGGTTGCGACCGCACTGGACGAATTTCTTGGCTAGGGCTCCCCAGCTCTCGAACGGGTTGTACGCGGCCCAGAAATGTGCGCTGGTGTGATCCTTGGGCGCGTGGCGGTTGTGGGCGCGCCACTGGTAACGGTCCAGCATCCATTGGAGGTCAGCCTCCTCGATGTCACGGGAGCAGTGGGCGCACTCGTAGACGGTTTCCCGCTCGACGCGCTCCAGGTCGAAGCCGACCTCGATGCGCTCGGTTTCGCCGGTCTGCGGATCGACCTTGTCGCGGAAGATGCGGCAGTGGTCGAACTTGAAGCGGCCCGTGCGTTCGAGGCGTTTCTCGTTGCCGGGCAGCGGCTGGCCGTCCACGTCGAAGGGGACTTCTTCTTCTTGGACGTGAAATGTGAGTCGCTGCCAGCCGCGCAGGCCGGGCTGGTGTGAGAGCGGAGAGTGACCGGGCGGGTGGTCGGCGGGCGGCTTCCAGCCGGGCGTGGGAGCGTCCGAGCAGTGCGGGCACGGGAGATAGCAGTAGTGCCGGGAGCCTTTGCGGAACTGCGTGTAGGTCGGACCGTCCTCGGTGGTCGGCGTGGAGTTGCGCAGGATTTTGCGCGTGTGGATGAACTGTTTGCTGCGCGCCTCGGCGAGTTTGTCGGGCGGGGCCTCGCCCTTGATCGTGTGGCGGATCTTGTCGCTCTCGTTGAGCACGACCATCTCGCCCTGGCGGCCGCCGAGTTCGACGGCGCTGCCGGCCCCGACGACGCCGACGGTCGAACCGCCCTTGAAGAACATTTCGCCGACGGTGAAATGTTCCTTGTCCAGAATGGCCTGCCGGGTGACGGGCGGGCAGTCCATCATGTGCGGTTGCAACTCCGCGCGGGAGAACCGCTGGCCGCTCTTGCGCGAGGGATCGACCCAGAGGATGGGGCCGGGCCAGGTGGCGATCTTGTGCAGGACGCAGCAGATGGCGAAGAGCGTGCCGCCAACGCGCGCGGATTTGCAGAGGGTGAAGAAGTGGCAGCCGCGCTCCCAGTAGAGTTCGTAGAGGCCGCGCATCGGCGGGATGCGGCTGGTCTTGAGCGGGCCGGGCTCGCGGCTCCCGGTGACCAGCGGGATGCGGACGTGCTTATCCAGCCACTGCCAGACGCGCAGTTTGGGCACGGGCTTGAACACGGCGCGGGCGGTGCGCGCGAAGATGGCGGCGGCTTTGTTCACGCCTCGGATGTGGGCTCCGGGTTCTCGGGATCGTCGTCGGTCTCGGCCTCGTCCACCAGGGCGCGGAAGAGATCGGAGATTTCTTCTTCGAGGACGGCGACGATGTCGTCGTAGTTGTGGCGTCGGCCGGTGAGCTTGCCGGCAGCGCGCCCGGGCAGGTTGTTGGCGGCGGCGCGGAAGGCGGCGGTCTTGGTGCTCCAGATGGCTTCGACCTCGGCCACGTCGACGGTCAGGTCGTTGGCCTTGCGGATGCCGGGCGCGTCTTTTTCCAGCTTGCGGAGTGCTTCCAGGACGCTGACCCATTCCCCCAGGCGGTTCTTGATCTTGTCGCTGCCCTGCCGACCTGCGATGGCCGCGAAGTACGCGCCAGCGCGTTCCTGGGCGGCTTTGCGTAGCCGTTCGATTTCGATCAGGAAGCCCGTGCCAGCGAGAAAGCTTTCCTCGAGCCGGACGGGGGATTCCAGCGCGGTGGGGTTGGCCGCGTTGACCGCCGCAACGGCCGCGGCCGCGCCGGCATCGTCGGTCGGCGGTGGCAAGATGCACGGCGCTTCGAAGTCGGCGTCGGTTTCGGTCTGGCGGCGGCCGCGCGGCGAGACGTGTTCGCCCATGGCGTCGGCATCGTCGAGCGGCAGGCCGCGTTTCCACCAGCGTTTGATGGTGGCGAGACTCTTACCGTAAAGCTTTTTATATTCTGCCTGGGTTTTCTGGTATTTGCGCGGTGCAGGGTCGGCCACACCGGGCAACCGGGTGTCAAGGTGTCAGGGTGTCAGGTATCAATTCCCTTTTCGGAGTAATTCGCACGAAAACGACGGGGGTGGTAACAACCGCTCGCCCCGGCCGTCGCTAAGAGATTCCTTACCCGGGGGGTGTCAGGTGAACCCCTCGGGTCGGGCTCTCCCGCCTCCGAACAGGTAGCATCTGACACCCCACGCGGTCGCACTGATACCCTACGCTGCGACCTTGGACCGCGCCTCGGTCAGCCGTTTGAAGGCTTCGTCCCAACCGGCGAGCTGGTCGGGCGTCATCCGTTCCACCTCCGATTCGAACCACGCCGCGAACACCTCGAACCCTTCCGACGCCCGCGACGCCCGCTGATCGACCGGTGCCTGATTCGCGCCGTTGGTCACCTGCGCTTTGCTCAGACGGATCTCCGCGCGCAGTTCCTTGACGCTCCATCCCTCGTCCTCCGCCTTGCACAACCAGATTTCCTGGTCCGTTGGGCTGAGCGCCGCCACCTCGCGGTGATGACTGAAGCTCAGCCGGTCGCGTCGACGCGACCGGGCCACGTGCCGACAAACCCAAGCCGCCGTCTTGAGCGTGTTCGCGTCGTAGCTGCTCGCGGCCTTGGCTTCGGCGTAGTCCACGCCGCGCGCGCTGGCCAGATGGTTGAGATAATCGCCCCACCAGAACAGCACCGCGCCGCCGACGGTATCGAGCATCTGTTCCAGGGTCGCATAATCCTGCTCGGTGGCATCGGCGAGCACGTCGAGCGAGGTGCGCCCGATGGCGATGTGCGGCACCTGAATGCCTAGGTCTTGGATAGAAAGAGTGGTTTTCATTCTGCGAAGGTTTTGGATTTTTGTCGGCGGACGTTGAACAGGACGTAGTTGGCGGTTTCTTCCTTGCAGTCGCGCGGCAGCGCCAGGCCCAGGCGAGCAGCCCAGCGGCGCACCCGTGCGGAGATCGCGGCCTTGCACACGCCGTGATGCTCGCCCAGCTTCGTCATGGATTGACCGCCGCTCAGGCTGAAGCGCGCCGCCAGGGCGATCGTTTCTGCTTCCAGGCGCGGGTTGCGGCTGGCGACCACGGGCGAGATCACCAGGCGTAAAAGCGTCAGGGACGCCGGGCAACCTTTGAACTTTTCCTGCCACTCGGCCACCGCGGCAAGCACGGCCAGGGAACGCAGCCCGTGACGTTCTGCCAGCCCTTTGATCGTGATGCCCTGGCGCGGGCCGATGCCGAGCGCCAGCGCCATCAGAGACGCCATCAGCCGCGGATCTTCGGCGTCGACGATTTCGGGCAGCACATGGCCGAGCACGTACAAATCCCGGCGTGTGGTGTCGTCGATTTCGTAGATGGCCGCAAGCGTGCCCGACCCCTCGGCCGCTTCCCGCTCTTCTTTGGCCATCAGCGCCTCGCACGGATCGAGGTTCGACGACGCGAGATGATCACACGTCCCGAGTCCAGGCGTTTCTTCGTCTTCCTCGACCCGACGCGCCCGCTTGCGCGCCCGTGGCTGCGGCGGTGCGGACAGCAGCGGATTTCCCTCGAGCTGCGCGCGTTCGTCGGGCGTGAGTCCCTTCAACCAAGCGGCCCAGGCAGCGAAATGCTCGGCTTCAATTTCCTCTACTGTGCGGATGCGCGGCGGGTGCACCGTGCGCAGGGAGCGGTTTCCGGTGGTTTTGCTCACGCCACCCCCCCGCTTTGATGTTGAGCCTGGCGACGTTCGCGCCGCTCGCGGGCAATGGTGTTTGCGTCTTCCACGCTGGCCTCGATCCATTCCTGGCGCATCTGCCGCTTGGACATCGGCGGCCGCTGCTTCGGCACGCGGACTTCCGGCTGCACCAATCCCGCCTTGATCAGCTTTGCCACCCGGCGCGCCATCCGCAGATGAAAACCGCGCACATCCGGCACCAGCGGCGGAACAAACACCCCGCGCCGCGGAGCTTTCCGGCGGTTGGCCGGCAGTTTTACGCAGATGGTTTCCGGCGCTTTGTAAAAGACGTTCCCGGGATCGGCGGGTGTGGGCAAATAGAGCTTTGCGAGCTGATAACCCCGTGGGGCAAATGTTCGGTTGGAGGCGGCTTTCATCGCCGCCAATCATCCCCGCCAACCGCCCGCCGCAAAGGCTCTCAGTGTTCCCCTGCCAGACGTAAACCCTTCAATTTTCGCACCTCAGCCCGACGCTTCTCGTACCACGCGTCCCCGAGGCGCACGTAATCCTGAATTTGCCGGTTGGCGTATCCGAACCCCATCATCGCCCGCGCGAAGATTTTGCGCTTGTGGCACACCACATCCTCCTGGCAGCTCGCGTCGGTGAGCAGCGCCAGGTTGATTCCCGCCTCGTTGCACGCCATCAGCACATGGAACGGTTCCTTGTTGATTAACGACGACGCCGCGACGATTTCGGCGGGCAGTGGCAGCGCGAAAGGAACGGTCATCGGCGGGTAGTGTATCGCCCCGCCGGCCGCCGTCGAACCGGAACTCCCCACGGGTCCGCACGAAACCCGTACAATTTCTTTCGCGCGCCAGCCTTGCGCGGGGCTCCAATCGCCGACCCGGCGCGCCAGCGCCTCGTAACCATCGAGGTCCGGCGGCTTGGGAATGTAGAAGTCCGCCCCCGCCTGCCGGGCGGCTGCGATGTGTTCCGGATCGTCGCTGCCCGAAATCATGATCACCGCCACGCCTTCGAGGGCCGGCATGGCGCGCAGGCGCACCAGCGTCTCGAATCCGTCCATGCCCGGCATCTGCCGATCCAGCAAAACGATGTCCGGCATCGGCACCCCCTGCCCTGCCCGGCTCAGGTGCGCGACGGCCTCGGCTCCGCTTTCGAGTGAAAAGAACGGACTGCCCGGCAGCACGTCGCTAAACACTTCGCGCAGGAGCTGCCGGTAGCGGCGGCCGTCATCGACCACGAGAACAGATTTTCCCTCTGGCACGGTCAGCACTGTACCACAGCGGGCAACTAGTTATGAACAATTTTCACGCATGCCGCTCGCGGATTACCTGAAACGATTCATCCCCCAGCCCCAGCATTTCCAAATCCGGCCGGAACAAGCGCGGCGCACCTTCCATGGCTGGCTCCCAGCTCGCCAGCGCCGCGTCCTGCTCGATGCGGACCACGCGGCCGCGCTCCAGGTCGGCGAGCACCTGGCGAAACAACCGCAGGCCCATCGGGGCCAACTCGCGCACCCACAGCGAAAGCGCGTCGTCGTCGTGTCTGATGTGGCACCAATCCTGAGCCGCAATCGGTCCGCCGTCGTCGGTGTCGCGGAACCAGACCGCCTCGCGCGGCGTCGCGGTCGCGGTGGCGACGTGCTGCACCGCCCCTTCCCAGTCTTCGTGCGCGCTGGCTTCGTGCCCGACCACGGCGATCTGGCTCAAGACCGCCCTCCGTTGATTTGCAGTATGAACTTGGCTTTTTCTTCCGCTACCTGCGCCTGGACTTGTTCCCAGGAAAGGGCCGACACGCTGGCGGGTACCAGCGCCACCGCTGGCCGCGCAGGCACCGGCGCGTGGCCGGCCCGGTTGGGCTTCGGCGGTTGCTGACGCAAAAACTCGTTGTAGCGGGTGTGAAGGAGCCCGCCCCGCGAAACTTTTACCTTGTCGGGTTCCTCGCGGATCTCAAGCTGCACGTCGGCCAACGCCCGGCGCACCAGGCCGCTGTCCCGGCGGATACGGCCCTGCCAACTCTCGCGGTAACGTTCGATCAACTCCTCGGTGTCTGGCCCTTCTCTGAACCAGTCCTCCATCTCGAATTGCAGAGACGCTTCGCCGCCGGTCAACGCTCGCCACCGCTTCGACTCCCTGGCCTTCTCCCCCGCCAACGGGTTCCCGGCCTGCCTGGCTTCTGTCCAGGCTTCTGGAAAGCCAGGCCGCGCATCACACGCGGGCGCGTTGTCTTGTTGACCCGTTCCCGATTCGGGAACCGTTCCCATTTCGGGAACGGGTTTTTCGTTCCCATTTCGGGAACCGTTCCCGATTCGGGAACGGATTTTCTCCGGGCCGGCGAAGCTCGCCGACCCCGAGGCAGCCGCAGACAGCCTGGGGGCCGGACCATGGTCCGCCCGCTCCAGGTTTGCATCGGCTTGGACCTCGGCGTCGGTTTGCTTCGGCTCGAATCCCGGCAGCGGCCGCTCATCGGGCGGAAGGTTGTCGTCGCGTAACTCCACGTCGCCAGCTTCCGAACGTTTGGCGCGCTCCGTGCCCGGCTCGATCCGGCGGTTGATCGTCCAGAGACCCAGGTCCTTGAACCACCAGGTGCGCGGCGCTTTGCCCGGGCTCTCGTCGTTGGCGAGGATGTTGCCGGTTAGCAGCCCGCTCAGGTGGTCGTGGAGGTGGCCCCGGCTCAGGCCCAGGAACCCGGCCAGCGCGTCGAGCCGGCGGATCGTGACGCTGGCGCGGTTGCTGCCGTAGGAGCGAAGGAGAATCTCCTCGGCCACCAGGCGCTCCCATTTGCTCAGGTTGCGCGCACGCAGCTCCCAGAACAGTTCCAGGAACCGCCCGGCGTAGTCTTCCTGCGGGGAATCATGCTCCATCGGCTACGTGCCCCCTCTCACGACGGCGAGGGCTTCCTCGCGGGCCTTGTTCAGCGCCGCCATCGCCTCCTGCGTGCCGCCCCGGTCGGGATGACGCAGCTGGGAAAGCAGGCGGTAACGCTCGTTGATCTTGTCCGCTCCCGAGCCGAACGGTAGTTCGAGAACCGACCAACAGTTGTTGGCTTCCGACGAAGGAGGCGGCAGCGCCGCGTACCCGGCGAATGCTTGATCCACGCTGCCGACTCCCCACCGATCCTGACCACGCAACGCCTCGATGTGTTTGGCGATGGCGTGCAGGTTGTCGCCGACGGTGTTCCAGCGGTCGCAGGCCAGCACGCGCGCCTTGCCCTTCAACTCGAAATAAACCGCGACGCCGGTGTCCTGCGGCTCTTTCTGGTTGCTGTAGGGCAACCCGTCCCGACGGAGCTGGATGTTCGTCGAGATCACGAAGCGCGCGACCCGCAGCATCCGCATCTCGTCAAGGATCGCGTCCCGTCCGGCCGCGACCGAGGGCTTGCGCGTGTAGGTGCCGAAACGGGAGCGCGCCGGGGATTTGGTTCGCGGCCAGGTCAGCGGCCATAAAAGCGGAAAAGCCGATTGCTCAGCCACGGTTGTCACCTCCTTTAGGCGGCGCAGTTGGTCCAACCGGGTGCCGTTCCATTTCCAGGAGCAGGCAAGCCGCTGCGCGGACCCGCAGCCAATGCTTGTCCATCCGCGAGGATGGCATCAGCTCATCTCCGCAGCCCTGCGGGGGCCAGAAAAGATGCGCGTGCATTTCCCCCTGGTCGCCCACGTCTTCCGCTGCGGCCACGCACGCGCAGGCGGTCCGGCTGAACGTGCCCGCCGTGATCGATGGCAGGAGCGGACCGAGCGCCGCGAGGATCCGTTGCCGCTCGCGGATCACGTCGCCGAAAGCCGTGACGCGTGGGTCCGCGCCGCGCTCCAGTACCGTCACCCTGGGACTTGGCTTGGTTGGTTCTGAGGTTGGATGGTTCATAAAAAGGTTTCCTAGCGTCTGAAAAATTGTTGGTAGGTTTGCGCGACGCGCTCGATGGCCTTCAGCGCATCCGGGGAAAGCTCATCTCTGCACCCCGCGAAAGCCGCCCACAGATCCGGGCAGCGGCGTAACGGCTTGCGGTGAAAGCTCAGCGCGATGCGAGTGCCCGCCGCCAGGTTGAGCGCAATCTCCGAAGACATCTCGCCCGCGATCTCGTCGGCGAACCGGCTGAACGGATCGACGATCACCGGCAACGCGTCGTCCCGCGTCGGCACCGCCGGGTTTTCGGCCACGGGCGCGCTGATCATGAGCGTCCGGCCTCCGATTCCCGGATCAATTTTTCCCGGGTCTGCAGGATGGAAAACATGGAGTAGCGCAGGCTGCCTGGACCGATGTGCGGATCCACCTCGATCTTCCCGTCGCGCTTGTACTGGTCGAAGGTTCGCAACGAGATTTGCAACATCCGCGCGGCCTGCTCTGCCGTGAGGAATAACCCTTCCTTGAACACCCGCAGGTCGGCGGCGAGCTGGATCGCGTCGGTCAGCGCGTCCATCGTCGCGCCCTGGAACTTGCGCTCGAACGCCCGCGCGAATCCCTCGATCATCATTTCCGAAATCGCCGACGGCGCGAACATGCCCATGAAGCCTTCGAGCGTCGGCTCCATGCCTCGCGCCGGGGCTACCGGGGCGGGCCGCACGGCGACCGTGGCAACGGGCGTTTTAGCGGGACGAGGTTTGCTCATGGGCGAAAAGCTCTCCGGGTTGTTGGCGACCGTGCCGCCGCGCTTCCAGCGTGCGCGCCGTGTCTTCCCATTTCTCCGCGAACTGGATCATCTGAATCCGCTTCACGGGCCGGCCCGCCATCGCGGCGAATTCCCGGTACCGGAGCGCGGTCGTCTTGGCGCAGGCGACCTGTTCCTCCAGGCTGGCCGTCGTCGGCCGGGGCGCAACTACCGGCTTCTGGTGCTTGCGGGCGAACGGAGGACGCCGGCGGGGAAACCGGGGCGGCTTGGCCGAGCGCGCAATCTCGGGGACGAGGACCAGCGTGTTCGGGTCCGCAAACTGGTGATGGATGATCGTGCTCATGACCGGGTTTTAACGGGCCTTGGCCGCGCGGGGACGCTGGCCGCGTTTCGCCTTGGCAGGCGCAGGTCGGAGCACGCTCGCCAGCAATCGCCGACCCCATTCGGTCGTGCGCGCCATCGCCCCGGCGCAATCCCGCACGAAGGCGGACTTGTTCTCCAGGTACTTGAGCAGCAGCAGCTCCTCGCGCAGCGGCTTGGCCGCACCCACGCGGATGTGTTTGTCGCTGACCAACCAGTGCACGAGCCCTTCGATCAGGCTCTCGCTCGGCTGGCGCTGGCCGTTCTCGACCTTCTTCCAACCCGGCGCGGAGACGAACCCCTGCGCGCCGATGGCGTCGAGCGAAATGCCGGTCTGCTCCCGCACCGAGCGGAGACGTTTGGCTAAAAAAGTCATCGATAGATTTCTGTTGGTTTGTGAAGTGGTCGCCCTTTGTTTCATGCGACAAATTCAAGTCGGTACCGGGTTCTCCCCGGTCACCATGCGGGCGGTATTGATTTGCTTTTCTGCCCCTGCTAGGGTCGGGGCATGAAGAAATTCCTTTTATTCCTGATTGATGGCACCCGACTCGAAATTGAGGCTTCGGAAATGAAGTGGGGTACCACCACCGTTATTTTCTACAGCGCGTCGGGCGGAGGTTCTCGCGTCGTGGCTTATTTCCCGCACTCCGCAGTGCTTGCCGCAGTGGAAGCGGATTCCGTCAAATCGGTGACCCCTCCCACGACGGAGAAGTGATCAATCAACTTCTGGGCTGACTCGGCCGAGGTATACATCGGTGGCTGGCCTTCGAGAATGACCACGCCGACGAGTGCAACCGGGCCGACGCCCATCCCACTTCGGGGGGCTGCCACAATGGTGACGAAACGGACCTCATCAGGAAACAGGGCGAGGTCGCCGAAGACTTTCATCGTCCACCCTCCTCCCCTGCGGCGGCGGTGGCTTTGGCGTCGTCCCGGTGAATCGGCGGGAACGTGATGCCGTTCCGCTCGATATCCGGGAGTTGACGTTCAAGCGCGGCCCGGACTAAAAGCGGCACTTTTAGTCCGGTGGCCTTGGCGATTTTTTTGAGCCGAGCGGTGAGCTCGGGAGGAATAGTCGTACTGATTTTGTTCTCAAGAATGTCCGTCATGTGAACAAAGTTGCACAAAATAACAGTATGCGTCAAAAACTTTTTGCACTAAACGTCACGTTTGGTAAACATTGTTCCAGATGAAGCAAAAAAAAGATGCTCGCCTTGTGGTCCGGGTTACGTCAGACCTCCGAGAACGCGTAGACAAAGTTGTCGAAGCGACCGGAATTCCTGAGCCGATTGTCGTGGTCAAGTGCTTAGAGGCTTACTGCGATTATGTGGAGCAGCAGGGCGAAATTACTTTTCCGCTAACCGTCAAACCGCGGGGCAAGGAGCTAGAAAACACCCACCTTGCGCCCAGCCCAAAAGGCGCTAACAAGCTGAGCAAAGCCCCGGTCAAAGCGAAGCGCTCCCGCCTCCGGGACATTAAAGAGGTCAGCTTGACGGTCCTCGACACAATCCCCGCAGGCTGGCCGGTAGATCGCGCGACCTTGAAACCCAAGCGAATCATCCAAGTCGCCAAGGGCCGTTTCCCGGAAGGCTCTTTCGGCCTCGATGTGACCGGCACCAGCATGAACGCCGCGAAAGGAAAGTTCGGCCCGATCCTCGACGGCGAGACGGTGGTCCTGCTCCCCCCGGATCTGCGCAAGCCCGAACACGGCGACATCGTGGCAGCACTCTGCGATAGCCAGACCACGCTCAAGCGGCTGATCTGCAAGCCCGAGCCCTGCACACTCCGCGCCGAATCGACGAACCCGGAATTCGCCAACGATATCAAACCAGCTCACGAGCTGGTGATTCAAGGTGTGGTCGTGGGAAAACTCTGAGCGTTCAATTTTCACCGATCAATCCGCCATCCAAGGCGTGATGATCGACAAATTGTAATCTTCGATTTAGCTGACAAATCCCCGAAAAAATTCTTTACCGTTTCATGAGTAAACGCCCTCGAACGAAGCGCAAAGCTGATCCCGCCGCAGTCGTTACCGCTTTTCCTGAAAAAGTTAATCTGTTCCTGGGCAGCGCCCTTCAAGTCCTACAAGGGATGCCCGCTGAAAGCGTGGACTGCGTTGTCACATCTCCTCCATACTATGGACAGCGAGATTATGGAGTGAAAGAGCAGATCGGGCTGGAGGCAGACCCCTTAAACTATGTTGCCCATTTGAAAGAAGTTTTCGCTGCCACTGCCCGGATTTTGAAGCCATCAGGCAGTCTTTGGATCAATTTAGGCGACACATATTGGAGTGGCCGCGGGGCACCTTGCGGTCCTGACCTCAAAAACAAACACCGGCGTTTTGTGCGTCCGCAAGATCGTCGAGGCCCACATCCTTGGTGTAAGGCAAAGCAACTTCTGCTTCTACCTCACCGGGTGGCTATCGCATTGCAAGATGATGGCTGGATCTTGCGCAACGATAATGTGTGGCACAAAACTTCTCCCACACCAGATCCAGTCAAAGACCGTAGTGCCAGCGCACACGAGTATTTTTTTCATTTCGTACGGTCGCGCTTTTATTACTTCGATTTTGATCAGGTAGCCGAACCCTGCCAAGCCGACGACACGGTAAAAGCTCCGTCTTCCGTCTGGACTCTGTCTAACCCACCCAATTTCAAGAAGCACTCGGCTGTGTTTCCACAGAGCTTGGTTGAGCGACCCATCAAAGCAACATTACCCAAAAAAGGGATATTGTTGGATCCGTTTTGTGGTAGCGGCACCGCACTCGAAGCTGCGTTGAGGCTGCGACCGAAGTGCAAAGTTGTCGGCATTGATGTCAGCGCCGATGCGCTGAGTGAAGCATCGACGCGACTCCACTCAAAATTTTTAGGTGAAGAAACCTCGGATCAAGCTGTCGCTTCCGGCGTATTTGGATCAGCTTTGCCCTCGACAGACCACCAGAGGGGCTCTGCATCTTTGTCGAACATGGCGGAAAGGAAAACCAGTTGAGTCAGCTTTTCTCCCTCCGCACTTCTAGGCTCGAATTTCGGCTGCTTCAAGACACTCTTGCCACCTCGGATTTCTTCGATTTGTTTGCGTCGATTGTTACAGAATGGATGCACGCTGCGACCATTGTCTTTTGTGGTCGTACCCCCTTGGCTCCACGGCACCTTATGATCCATCTCGACCGCAAGGGTCGGGTGACAATAGCCACCGCAAATCCCACAGTCGGTAAAAGTCGTAATGAGCTCTTCAATTTTGATACGCTGCCTGGTGCGTCCTCTAAACGCTCGCGGCTGCTCTTTTTCGGGGACCAATTTTGTGGGAGAAACGTCAACTTCTTTAGGAACATCCAACTCCTCCAGCAAGGCTCGGTGCGCCTGCCTGAACACTAGACCTTTAACGTCACTGTTCCCCTGCATAATTAGCCTCAGCAACCCGTTGTAATATCGGCTGACTTGGATGGTCACTTCGGGTCCAGACCCAATCCGCCGTGAAATTCGTTTAATCAGGTCGCCTTTGTATTCGAGAATCGCCTCCTCGAATTTTGCCCTATGCCCACTGAAAAGAGTTTTGCGATCCTTGATTTCGTCATCGTCCCCTTCTCGTATCCAGTAGATGAATCCATACAGCAATGCCCGGATGCAGGCACCGTCCTCGTTGTAAAAGTAGACGAGCGGCATGACAAGCATCGAGCGAGATGAAGTCCCATAAATGTGTTCCACCGCTTCGTTAAATTCGCTGATGATATTCCATCCCTCTCTGACAATATCCACGGCATCTTCTGCCTTGGTTTTCTTCAGCAATTCCTCCGTGTCGGACGGTAGACCTCGCTTGTTTCCGACCGCCACTGTCAACATCTCTGCGACATATGGAGCGACGAGATCAGGGCGGCCCGGACTAATTCCGAGCAAAGGCTGTCGGCAGTCATCAATCGGAAGATGGTAACGTGGAAACAATACCCGCTCCCTTGCTGTCGAAACTTGCGTCACGATTTGACGCACACGCTCTCTATCCTCCTCCTGCGCGAGTTCTTTTTCAGGCCAGCAATGCAGGGAGCCTTCCCGTTGCGCAATGGACATAATGAGGCGGGCCGCGCAAGAGGTTCGGTGTTCTACGAGTTTGGTCTCCCATTCGCTGAGGCGTTGGCCGGTTTTGTTGATCTTGATAAAAGATTCCTCAGCCGTCTTGTAGTCGCCCTGAACCCACAAAATGGGGAAGCCAATGTTCATGGAACGCCAACGGCGAAAACGTACAGCCATTTCAGCCCTTCTAAGCCCGAGCTGGTCCTTCGGATTCCCACGGTCCTCCAATTCCAGCTTCACAAAGTCGCGGTATGCTTCCGCGTGATCTCGATACGTCCCTAACCCCCTGCGCTCGATTAGCAACCGCACCTCCTTCGCTGACTGTGCGGCGCGCTCTTTGAGTTCCACGTCATCAATGGCCGTAACACCTGGTCCGTCACCCCAATCATCCGCGACCCACGCAATTACCACCGAGATTCTGTGCCCTCCATCCAACACATAATGCAGTCCGTTTGGACTCAGCCACATGATGACGCTCGGCACCACCTTCTCTTTTATAACTGATTCAAGCAGGTCGACACACTCCTCTGGCGACCATGCATTTGTTGCGCGCTGGAAATCGGGCTTTCGCAACATCGAGCGTTTTGAATCCTCGCCACCGTTCAGATGAACAATTTTCAGGATTCGATCCGGTTCCCCTCGTTCCTCGTGCTTTTCTGTATTCCGGCCATAGAGAAGAGGGTCACGTCTAATATGGTGATCGAGATAAACCATAGGATCGGAGCGCATATCGTTTGTTTTATCGCATACAAATCAAGGGGTCTAGGATGAACCGAGGGAAAGAAATGCCCAATCAGCCGCCGCGTGAAAAACCCTTCTCCGTCAAGGTCCGGCAGACGGAGATCAAAATCTACCCGCTGGCCCGGGGAGAGTTTCAGTTCCGCTATTACGTGGGCGGCGAAACCAAGCGGGTCACCCGTTCTACCCGCACGGCCATCGTCAAGGAAGCGACCCGGCTGGCCACCGAACTGGACAACGGCCGGTTGCAGGCCGGGGCGATGACGCCGGCCGAAGTGCAGAGTTACACGCACGCGCGCCGGTTGCTCACGCCGGAAGATCCGCCCCTGCACGTGATCGTCGAGGAATGGCAGCGCTTCAAAGCGGCGGTGCCTGGCGCGTCCCTCGACGAGCTGGCAGCCATCTGGAAACGCAACCGTCCGCGCGGGAAAGACGCCGAGCCGGGCGCGTCGCTCGTCGAGACGCTCCAACAGCAGATGATCGCCTCCCTGGAAGAATCCGCCCAGGCGTCGGGCAGCCGGCGCAACGTGACCGGCTTCCGGCACGATCTGACGCGCTTCGCCGCCAAGTTCGGGCGCAAACGCATCGCCGAGGTTTCCACCGAGGAAATCCAGACCTGGCTGCGCGGCCTGGGAGTCGGCCCGCGCCGGCAGGACAACATCCGCGCGGAGCTGGTGACGTTCTTTCACTTCGCGCGCGGTCGCGGCCATTTGCAGGAGGAACTGCGCACGGAGCCCGAAAAGGTGCCCAAGCTCTACAAGGCCAGCGGCGAAATTTCCTATTACCGGCCGTCGGAGTTGCGTCGCTATTTTCAGCAGGTCGACGAACGCTGGCTGCCTTGGCTGGCCATCGCTGCGTTTGCGGGGCTGCGCTCTTCGGAGATCGGGCGGCTGGAGTGGAAGGATTTCGATTGGACGGAGCGGCGGATCTACGTCCCGGCCAGCAAGGCGCTCAAGGTGCGCCGCCGTCGGCGAGTTCCCATGGAGGACAACCTGTTCGCCTGGCTGCTGCCGTGGCACGAAGCGACGGGTCGGCTCTACGATCTGGCGGACCCGAACGGCGCGTGGACCAAAGCGACGGCCCGTCTAGCCGAGATGGCGAAGATTCCCTGGCGCAACAACAACCTGCGTCACAGCTACGGCACCTTCCAGATGGCCCGGCACGAGAACTTCGGCCAGGTCGCGGCCTGGATGGGAAACTCCGAATCGAAGGTCAAAAGCAATTACGACGGAGTCGCCAGCCCGACGGAGGCGAAGGAATGGTTCGCCATCTCACCGGACCGCGCGGCGGGATCAACGATCGTGCCTATGACCCTGGGCAAATCTTCTGACAGAATCTGACAAAATGGACGCATGACCTTGCGTTGGTTTGCGGTCGCTTCCGTCGAGGCCTGCGCGGCTTCTCCTCTGAGAGTCGCGCAAAGAAACGCGACCGGATGCAAAAATGATCCGGAGCCTACGGGGCTCGAACCCGCAACCTCCGCCGTGACAGGGCGGCGCTCTAACCAATTGAGCTAAGGCTCCTCGTCCGGGCGCGAAAAGCGCGCGGCGGGACGGCATACTTAGCGGCACTCGCCGCCGGGTTCAACCATTTTTCGTCAGAATCTGCGCGGTCTTCGAGAAATCATCGTTCCCACCGTTCAAACGGGGATTCTGGCGTTCGCCAGTTGATGGGCCGGCGTCCGGAAACACATCGCCACCGCGGACGTCACCAAAGTGCCGAACATGATGCGCCAGGGAAATTCGATCACCGGCAGCCATTCCGGCTGGCGGTACATCCGCCCGCCCCACATCTGAGCCAGATCGTTCGGCAAGCCGGTCAGGATGGCCACCGCCACAAATCCCGCGACCATCGCCGAGACGTTGCCCGCGTCGCTGCCGCGCGTCCGAGTGAGCATCCCGACGAAAAACACCCCCAGCAACGAGCCGTAGGTATAACCGAAGATTCCTACCACGATCGGGATGATGCGCAGGTTGCGCGCTTTGGATTGATCGACCTGCGCCTGCAAAACCGCCGCCTGTTCGGGGTGCGCCGCCGCCTGCTCGACCAGCACCTTCTGCTGTCTGGCTTGTTCGGCGCGCCGGATCACGAGGTACGAGGTGGCCGATGAGACGCCGATCATCAGCACCGCGAAGGCCACCGTCGCCCAGCGCACGGCGCGCAGAGTGCCGTGGTCGCCCGCCAACGGGTTGACATACGGCAGGTACCAATCCCGCACGAAGCTCGTCGCCAACGCGTTGAGCGCCGTGCTCAATGACCCCATCGCCGTGGAGAAGATGCCCGCCAGCAACAGCCCCCGCATCCCGGCGGGCAGTTGGTGGAGAATGTAATAGCAGAACATCTCGTTGGTCGCCTCCGGCTTGTGCGGATCGGGATGCGCCTGGTAGAAAGCGTAGAGCAGGACCCCGACCGAGAGGAAGATCAGCGCGATGGGGATGTCCGCCAGCCCCGACAGGATCAGCGAGCGGCGGCTGCGGCGGATGTCCGGCGCGGTGAGCATCCGCTGGACCATGTCCTGGTCCGTGCCGTGGGTGGCCATCGTCACGAAAACCGACGCGACGATGGCAAACACCGTGTACTCGTGCTCGAACATGCCCTTGACGCGGTCCCAACCATGGCGCGCCGGGTCCAGTCCGGTCGCAAAGAAAAGATCGAGCGGATGATTGGAGGAGAAACTGCCCTTCACGCCAGCCCAGCCGTTGGGGATCGAAAAGTACAGGATGACGACCGCCGCCACGGCGCTGCCCATCATGATCGACGCCTGGATAAAATCCGTCCAGATCACGGCCTTGATCCCGCCCAGCGTGGTGTAAATGGCAGTCAGCACCGTGATGACGACGCTGGCCAGCACGTAGATGAGCAACGCATGACCGGCGTCCGGTCGAACGCCGGCCACCAACTCGAACACCAGCACCATCGCAATCGCCGCCACGTAAATCCGCGCTCCCGACGCCAGGACGCGCGTCACCAGGAACAGCGCCGACGCGGCGTTGCGGGTCAGCGTCCCGAACCGCCGGGACAGGTATTCGTAGATCGAGTAAACATTGTAGTCGTAGTACGGCTTGATAAAGATGTAGCTCACCAGAATCCGCGCGATGATCGTGCCGATGGCGAGTTGCAGGTAGGTGAAATTGCGCATCTCGTACGCCTCACCGGGTGTGCCGAAAAACGTGCCCGCGCTGGTTTCGGCGGCGATGATCGACGCCAGTACCGCCCACCACGGAATGCGGCGTCCGCCCAGGGCAAAATCATGCAGGCTCTCCTCGCGGCGGCCCATGTAGAGGCCGATGCCGAGGATCACGGCAAAATATCCGAGGACGACGACGAGATCGATCAGCCAGGCGAGGTGCATCAAAGTGCGGCCAGACAATCACCGATCCCGCCGCGACGCGAGCAAAATTCCGCCCGCTGCTCCCCGCTTCACCTTGCGCTCTTATTTGCCGCTGGCCGCTGCCCGCTTCCCACCCCAACCGCCTTTTAGGACCGCGACCGCTAGCAATCCCAAGGCCGACCCGATGAACAACAGCGGCTGCGCCCGGAAACTTTGCAGGACGCTTCCCGGCTCGTTGGTCGATTTTGCCCGTTTCATTCGATGATGACTTTCGTGTTGGGTGCGACCATGCCGTACACTTTGAACGCGTCCCAGTTGGACAGCCGGATGCACCCGTGGCTGGCCGCGCGCCCGATAGAATCCGGCTCCGCCGTGCCGTGCATGCCAATGCCCGGTTTGTTGAGCGCAATCCAGCAAATGCCCACCGGATTGTTCGGCCCGGGCGGCAACTGGTAAAAGACGTTCGACCGCTTGCCGGTCATCAACACCGATTTATCCCAGCGGAATTCCGGCAGCAGCGTCTTAGCGACGACGTGCCATTCGCCCTTAGGCGTCGGGATAGATTTGGAGCCGGGCGTGATCGGGAAGCAAGCCACCAGCCGCTCGCCGTCGCGCACTTCCAAATAATTTGTCGTCGTGTTGACGTGGAAAACGAGTCGGCTGGAATTGGCGGGCGTCGCGCGCAGGACCGGGCGGTTGTCCACGCTGGCCGTGGTATTGGTCGGGGATGGCGAAGGGGCCAGGCTATCCGCTCCCGGGGTCGGCACCGGCGGGACCGCCGCAGGAGGGGGAGCCACAGCGGAGATTGGCACGGTTGGCCCGGGCATTTCCTCAGGCGGTGTGGAAGCGGGCGTCGCGCTGGCCGGGTCGTCCTTTTTCTTGTCGGCGGCTTTGGCTTCCTTCGCGGCCTTAATCGCTTTCTCGCGC
The DNA here is from genome assembly GCA_964236475.1 of uncultured Chthoniobacterales bacterium. GTDB lineage: Bacteria > Verrucomicrobiota > Verrucomicrobiia > Chthoniobacterales > SZAS-18 > CAHJWO01. Next base: position 47,642 of record CAXSED010000005.1, on the reverse strand, counting down.
TCGGCGGTGTACTGCTGCAGCGCGAGCACCTGCGACAGGTTGAACGGCGGCACGACGTTCGGCACCTTGACCGAGTCGCCCTCTTTTAGTTGGTCGAGATTCTTGCCTGCGTTCAACTGGCGCAGAAAATCCACGCCGACGTGATAGCGCTCGCCCAGCAACTCGGCCATGCTGGTGTAAGGCAAAGCCTTTCCCTTGGCCTGCAACGCTAATTCCTTCGGCACGACGCCGAGGGCCGCCAGATCGTCCGACGCGACTTTGTAGGTCACGTAGACCGGATCGACGGCGGTAAAAGCCTTGGCGTCGAACTGATCCACGGACGGATTAACGCCCTGCAACTCTTGGTAACGCTGCCACGATTTCGCTGTGAACCCGCCATAGCGTCCGTCGATCTTGCCCGGGCTGAAGTTCTGTTCGTCGAGAAAGATTTGCAGCCGCACCACGTCGTCGCGCGACGGGTTGCCCGCCGCCACGGACTCAGCGGTCGCTTTGGGCTTGGCTTGAAGAGAAACGAACGGCAGCGCAACGGCGGTCAGGAGGACGAAAGCGAGGAACTTCATGGAGGGTTGCAGAGCAAAGCCCGGGCCGGGCAGGGCGTCAATGCCAGTTGATGTATTGGATCAGGGTTTCTCCGATAAAAACGCAGGGGACCGCACCCGCCGGGACGATTCGCAGCGTAACTACTTACCTTGTGAACACCGTCATCCATTGGTTCCGGCGCGACCTTCGCTTGACGGACAACACCGCGCTGAATGTCGCTGCCAAGGCCGCCGCGAACGTCGTGCCGGTCTACATCGTCAGCGAGTGGACCGCTCATCATCACTGGACGGGTCCCAATCGCCAGGAGTTCCTGTGCGGCTGCTTGGAATCGCTCGCAAAAAATCTGGAAGGGATCGGCGGACGGCTCATCATCCGCCATGGGGCCGCCGACGCCGTGCTCGCCCAACTCGCCGCCGAAACTGGGGCCGAGGCGATTTTTTTCAACCGCGATCCCGACCCGTTTGGCCGGGCGATGGAGACCCGGATCGAAACCATGGCCCGTGGTCGCGGAATGGCCGTCCACGCTCACAAGGACATCGCCCTCCACGAACGCGACGAACTCCGCTCGGGAGCGGGCGTGACTTACCGCGCTTACGCCCCTTATTTCAAGGCGTGGCTGAAACTTCCGAAGCCCGCGGCAGGTCCGCGCCTGCACGAGCTGCACACGCCCGCCGCCATCCGTTCGGAGCCGCTGCCCAGCCTTGCCCACTGGAAACTCCAGAGCGAGGGCGCGCGGCTGATCGCCTCCGGTGAGCGCGCCGCCCGGGGTCGTTTGCACGCCTTTCTGAATGCGGAGGGCGGTGCCGCTGGGTACGCCGCCAAACGATCTACCCCTGTCGGTCAGACGACCTCCCGCTTTTCCCAGGATTTGCGCTGGGGCCTCCTGTCCATCCGCGAGCTTTATCACGCGGTCCGCGCTCACGCCGACGAAAGCGGACCCGAAACCCGTGCTAGCATGGAGAAATTTACCGGCGAACTCGCTTGGCGCGATTTCAACATGCAGGTGCTTTACCATTTTCCCAACATTCTCGACGAGGAGTACACCCCCGGCATGCGCGGCCTCCCCTGGCGGCGGGCCAGCGACCACCCGGAAATCTTCGCGCGTTGGTGCGAGGGCCGCACGGGTTTTCCCATCGTGGACGCCGGAATGCGCCAGATGGCTGCCACGGGCTTCATGCATAACCGCCTGCGCATGATCACCTCCATGTTCCTGACCAAAGACCTGCGCATCCACTGGCGCGACGGCGAATCCTTCTTCATGCGAAAACTCGTGGACGGCGAGATCGCCAGCAACAACGGCGGCTGGCAATGGAGCGCCGGGACCGGGGCCGACGCCGCGCCGTTTTTCCGCATCCAGAATCCCTGGACCCAGAGCCAGAAGTTCGATCCGCAGGGCGACTACATCCACGAGTGGGTGCCCGAACTGCGCGACGTGCCGTTCGGGCGGTTGCACATTCCCCTCGCCCTCGCCGGTCTCCGCTTGGAAAACGATTACCCGCCCTCCATGGTGGACCACGCCGCCGAACGCGAGTGCACCCTGGCCATGTTCCGCCAGCACCGGGCCGGGCAAGCCGCCGGGGAAAACGCATTGCCAGCGGGCTGAACTTTCCGCTACGGTCGCCGCCATGAACATCGACGAGGGAATGCAGGCCGCGATACTTGAAATGAAAAAGGGACTCGCCGAGGGGGGCATCCCCATCGGTTCCTCCCTGGTGGTGGACGGCAAGGTGGTCGCTGCTGGTCACAACAAGCGGGTGCAGGACGGCGACCCCATCACCCACGCGGAGATCGACTGCCTGCGCAACGCCGGGCGGGTCGGCACGTCGAGCCTCCACCGGGCCACGCTGTATTCGACGCTGATGCCCTGTTACCTGTGCTCCGGGGCAGCGGTGCAGTTCGGCATCAAGAAGGTGATCGTCGGCGAGAGCCGCAATTTTCCGGGCGGACCGGAGTTCATGCGCAGCCACGGCATCGAGGTCATCGATCTCGACCTGCCCGAATGCGTCGAAATCATGGCGAAGTTCATCGTGGATCAGCCCTCGCTCTGGAACGAGGACATCGGGATATGACCCTGGAAATCCGGTTTCCTGATTTTAGGCTTGCAATCCGCGAAAACTTTTCACAGGGTCGCGCGTGTCCGTGTTCGTTGGAAAAGCAGCCCTCGGAGAGATTGGTGGATTGTCAGTTGGAGTTTGCTCTGGTGACAGTTTGAAACCTGGTGATCAGGAACAGTCATACGCAGGTGATTTTCTGGCAGCGGGAAAGCATCCGAAAAACGCAACGCAGCGCAGCAGCAGTTTCAAGTTCCAGTTCACCACCAGACTCCCATGGGCAATCGACTTTACGTAGGCAATCTGTCCTTTAACGCGACCGAAACCGATCTGATGGACCTCTTCGGCCAGGCAGGTCAGGTCAAGGATGTCGCTCTGATTCAAGATCGGGTCACCGGCAAGAGCCGTGGCTTCGCGTTCGTAACCATGACGACCGACGAAGAAGCGGCGACGGCGATCAGCACGCTCAACGGCAAAAACATCGAAGGCCGTACCATCTCCGTCAACGAGGCGCGCCCGCGTGAGGAGCGTCCGTCGGGCGGCGGCGGCGGTGGACGCGGCGGCTACAGCGGCGGCGGCGGCGACCGTGGAGGTGGCGGGGGCGGCTACAGCGGCGGCGGTGGTGGTGGGTATGGAGGCGGCGGCGGCGGCGGCGGTGGATACGGAGGCGGCGGTGGTGGTGGCGACCGTCGTGGTGGCTACAGCGACCGGCGCGACCGCGGCGATCGCGGCGGCGGCGGCGGCGGGCGCGGCGGCTACGAGCGTTGAGCCGAACCCTGCCATTATTGTTTTCGAAACGCCCCGGCTAACCGGGGCGTTTTTGTTTGAAGGTCGGTACACTTCTTTTGCGTAGCCGCCGCAAAAACAGTTTCCCACCCGCCGGAAAGTCGTACAATGGCGCTTGTGAGCTACCAGGTTTTCGCGCGCAAGTACCGACCGCAGGTTTTCGACGATGTCGTCGGTCAGGAGCACATCACCCGCACGCTCAAAAACGCCATCGCGCAGAACCGGCTCGCGCACGCTTACCTGTTCGTCGGTCCGCGCGGCACCGGCAAGACCAGCACCGCCCGCATCCTCGCCAAATGCCTGTGCTGCGTGAAGGCCCCGACCATCGAGCCGTGCGGCGTGTGTGACGCTTGCAAGGAAATCGCCGCCGGGATCAGCCTCGACGTGCTGGAAATCGACGGCGCGAGCAACAATGGCGTCGAGCAAGTGCGCGAACTCCGCGACAACGTCCGCTATGCCCCGACTCGCGGGCAGTACAAAATCTACATCATCGACGAGGTCCACATGCTGACCTCCGCCGCGTTCAACGCGCTGCTCAAGACGCTCGAAGAACCCCCCGAGCACGTCAAATTCATCTTTGCCACGACCGAGGTGCAGAAGGTGTTGCCGACGATCCTGAGCCGCTGCCAGCGGTTCGATCTGCGGCGCATCCCCGCTCCGCTCATCGCCGCGCACCTGCAAAAGATCGCCACGAACGAAACCATCACGCTCGCCGCCGACGCCGCCGACGCCGTGGCGCGCGGCGCGGAAGGTGGCCTGCGCGACGCGGAATCCATGCTCGACCAGCTCGTGGCGTTCTGCGGCAACACCATCGCGCTGGACGACGTGCTGGGTATCTTCGGTTTCACCTCGCCGGAAACCGTCGCGCGACTCGCCAGCAGCCTGCTCAACCGCAATACGACCGACACGCTGGCCGTCCTCGACGAGCAATCCGAGGCGGGCAAGGACCTGATGCGATTGCTGGGTGAGTTGATCGCCCACCTGCGCAACCTGCTCGTTTTCCAGGTCAACCCGGCGAGCGCGCAGGCAGAAATCGGCGGGGGAGCCGACACTTTCCAGACCCAATCCGCGCTGGTCGCCACGGAGCGCCTGCTCGAACTCATCGACGGTTTCGCCGCCGCCGAGAACCGGATGAAGTGGGCACCCAACAAGAAGCTGCACTTCGAGATCGCGCTCATTAAAGCCATCCAGAGTCTCGGCCAGAGTACGTTGACTGAGGTGATCGCCGCCCTCACGGTTCTGCGGGAAGGCGGCAGCGCGACGGCCAGCGCGCGGGAAGATGCCCCTGCCCCGCCTCCATCACGACGCGAACCCGAAGTCCGGCGCGACCCCAAGGTGGCCGAAGCACCGTCGCGCATGGATTTCTCCGCCCTGAAGAAATCCGTTTCCGGCCCCGCGCCTGCCGCACCGTCTCCCGAACCCGCTCCCGCTCCGGTGGCGACACCAACAGCGGCTCCGGAATCCGCGCCGTCCGCCACGCTCGACGGCCCGAAAATCTGGGGCGAACTGATCCGGGAAATCAAATCGCAGCGACCACTCATCAATGCCTGGGTGCAGGCGGGCCGACTGCTCGGCATCGACAACGACCAACTGCGCGTCGGCTTCCCGCCGGACCAGAAGATGTTCGTCGAATCGCTCGGCAAGCCCAACAACCGCAAACTGTTGGAAACGATCCTCGCCAAGCTCGCGGGCCGACCGCTGGGCCTCAAACTCGAATTGCTCGATCTGGCCGAGGACGGCGATGAGCCACCCGCCGCGAACGGTCAGCATCCGCCGGTCAACCGCACCCGCGAAGGTGCCGCCCACGTTTTTGCGACCGAGAACCAACCGGCCAACGGGGCCGACGCGCCGCCTGTGGACCCCGCCGAATCTTTCAAAAACGACCCGCTCATCCAAAAGGCGCTGAAAATCTTCGAGGGCGAAATCCGTTCGGTGGACGGCCCGGCCTGAATCATCCCGCAACCCCAAAAGTCTCCCGACCATGAATTTCAATAAAATGCTCAAGCAGGCGCAGAAGATGCAATCTGACGCCGTTAAAATGCAGGCTGAACTCGCCGAAAAAACCGTGACCTCCTCGGTCGGCGGCGGGAAGGTGACGGTGGTCGCCACCGGCGCGGGCGACGTGGTGAGCATCAAGATTTCCAAGGATGTCGTTGACCCCGAAGACGTTGAGATGCTCGAAGACCTCGTGCTGCTGGGTGTCAAGCAGGCGATTGAGGACGGCAAGAAGATGGCCGAGGCCGAGATGGGCAAACTGACCGCCGGTCTCGGCGGGATGGGCCTGCCCGGGATGGGCTTTTAGCCCTGACCGTCGTTCGTTGTTAAAAAGCGGGGTGTTTCAGGGCCGCAGACTCATCGTCCTGCAAAGTGCCGAAATGCACCGGGAATTTTCCCGCCGATGTGCTATGCTTAATGGGCAGGATCACACGATTGGAAACCACCCATATGAAAATAAATTTCCGACAAACGACTACCCTTCTCTTCGTAGGTGCTACTTTGCTTTTTGGACCCTCAGTGACTCGTGCGGACGATGAAGTGAAAACTCATCACCGCCGCCATCATCAAGAAAACGTCGCAAAGGCTGAGACTGCTAAAAAACCGATCACCGCGATCCCCACGCGCGACGACCGCGCTTCGCAAGAAACGAAAGGCGGGGTTGTCGGCGGTGCCAACGGTCCCGAGTATCGTGTCCGCACCGGCAGCAATATCCCGGAGCATTATAACCGCCGCGGTTATTCGACAGACTCCCGCGATAACAGCACGATTTACGATAAAAACGACATTCGTGTCCAACAATCGCTCAACGTACAAGACGTTCTGCGTGATGACCCGGGCATCTCGGTGCGAGGCTCTCGTTAACAGAGTTGTGTTAAGTCACCCCACCGCTTCTACCGGTGTGATAAACTTAGGGAGGAGCCGCGATGCTCTTCCCTTTGCATTTAGAAAATTCCGGGGAGGAGCCGTTTGGTTTTTCGCATGTAGTCCACGTATGGCTCGCCGAGGCCGCCACGCAATGCTGTTTCCTCGACCCGGATGCGATAGAGTAGAGCGAGCAAAACCGGCAGGATGATTACCGCGACGCTCAGTCCGTTACCGAGTACGAACGTTAAACCGGCGAACTGTAGCAACAGCCCGGTGTAAGAGGGATGTCGTACCAAGCGGTATGGCCCGGTGTTCACAATCCGGTGATCTACTGCCACGGCGACATCCACGGTGAAGAATCGGCCCAGGTAGAAGATGGACCACCAACGGAGCGCGGCCCCGGCAACAAAAATCGCCACGCCGATCCACCCCCACGGAATTCCCACCGGCAGACGCGGGCCGATCCCTTGTCCACCCAGCCAGACGCCAGTTCCGACCGCCGCCGCGATGACGATCCACAGCAAGCGCAAGGACCCGCCGTCCATCTTCCGGCTGCCCGTGGTGCGCGCGGAATGACGCCACAGACGCAGGCCGACTTCCGAGAGCAGAAAACCTATCCCGAGAAATGCGCCCGCCGTTTTCATTGGTATTATTTTTTCTTTCGCGGCCCACCCAAGTTCCGGCTAATCTAGCAGGGTTCCACCCGACTCAAAATTACCGCTGCTGACGAACGTCGTCTGAGATGGTAGCGTTTCTGCTGTCTCACCAGCATGCGAGTACGTCTTCTGATTTTTCTGCCCGTGTTGCTGCTGGCAGCCGCGCACGGTGCCTTTGGAATTATCCTGCTGGAAACCGCTGATCCGCAGCGCAACACCACCACGCCCGGCGACAACAGCGGCTGGCAGTACGAAGGACAGTTCGGTGATTTTCTCGGGACGCCGATCGCGCCGAACTATTTTATCACGGCCCATCACATCGGCGGCGATGTCGGCCAGCCGTTCGTTTTTCACGGGGTAACCTACACCACGACCGCCGGGTTCTCTGACCCCTCGTCCGACCTGCAAATCTGGCAGGTGGACCATGCGTTCCCCGATTATGCCCCGCTCTACCAGAGCGGCACCGAGACCGGCTTGGAACTGCGGGTATTTGGGCGGGGCACCCAACGGGGTGCGGACAACGTTCTCGACGGTAGTCTGCGGGGTTGGGACTGGGGGTCGGGAGACCATGTGCAGCGCTGGGGCCGCAACGTCGTGACGGCTACCGTGGTGGATGACAGCGGCGCGCCTTACCTGCAGGCGGATTTCGATTCGCCGGGTTTGCCGGACGAAGCCCACCTCTCGGCAGGAGATTCCGCCGGAGGAGTCTTCGTCATGGAAGGCGGTCTTTGGAAGCTTGCCGCGATCAACTACGGCGTGGACGACCTCTACACAGCGGCGGATGGCAGCGGCGGATTTGCCTCTGCCATCTTCGACGCCCGGGGCTATTTCGCCCAGGACGACAACGGAAACTTTTATCAAATCCCCGACAACGGGGTCAACGTGCCGACGGCGTTTTACAGCACCCGAGTCGCGGCGCGGTTGGATTGGATTGAGGGCGTCATCGGCCAGGATACCGCCACGATTCCACCCGAAAATTACCAGGCCTGGTCGAGTTTGTATTTCACGCCCGACCAGATCGCCAACCCGTTGATCACCGGCCCCACCGCGGACTTCGATGGCGACGGCGTTCCGAACCTGCTGGAGTTTGCGTTCAACCTCGACCCGACCTACGCCGAACCGGCGCAAATGGTCGCGGGCACCGGCTTGCGCGGGCTGCCGCTGATCCAAATCGAGGCCGTGAGCGACACGGAATCGCGGCTGACGGTGGAGTTCGTGCGCCGGACGGCTGCCAGCCAGTCCGGGATCGTTTACGCGGTGCAATGGACTTCCAGCCTTGCGCCGGGCAGCGTCGATTGGCAGGCAGGCGGCACGGAAAGCGTCACGTCGATCAACGCGCGCTGGGAGCGGGTGAAAGTGACCGACACGGTGGCGATAGGCAACGGCACACCCGCACGGTTCGCGCGGGTCGCCGTGACGCCCGCGAGTGGAGCCACCTCCAGCCAGTCGATGACGGGGCGGTTGCGCGCCGGGGCTGGCGGGTTGTAGGGTGACGGCCACATGCCCGCCTGGCTCGAACATTTTCTCGTCACGTTTATCCCGTTGTTCGTCGCGCTGGACCCCATCGGGCTGGTGCCGATCTATCTCGGCATGGCGCAGGGCACGCCGCGCGACCGCCGCAATCTCGTGGCCAACGAGGCCGTTGGCACCGCGCTGCTCATCGCAGTCGGCTTCCTGTTCCTGGGCCGGTTCATCTTCCATTCGCTGGGCATCACGGACAGCGACTTCCGCATCGCCGGTGGACTGATCCTCTTCGGCTTGGCGGCGCAGGACATCCTGCACTCCGACCGGCGCAACGCCGACGCGCAGACGGACTTCGGCGTCGTGCCGCTGGGGATGCCGCTGATCGCGGGTCCGGCGATGCTGACAGCCCTGCTGACGCTGACCAATTCCGCCGGTCTGACGATGACGCTCATCGCCCTGCTCATCAACTTGCTGCTGGTGTTGTTCGCGCTGCGGACGGCGACGTTGTTCGAGACGCTGCTCGGTTTGCGGGCGATGCGCGCGTTTTCCAAAATCGTGGCCCTTTTGCTCGCGGCTATCGCCGTGAATCTGGTGCGGCTGGGACTGAAAATGTCCTGAGCCGGACGGGGTGGCATCCCCGGCTGTCTCTGGCATTCGCCCTGCTCAGGGATGGGTGAACTTTTTCACCGAGGACCATCCATGAACAAAAAATGGGGCTGCACCCTGATTCTGCTCACGTTGTTGTTGATCGCCAGCGGCGTGGGGAACGCGCTGCTCATCGCCTCCCGCTCGTGGACCTTGCCCACGCTCGTCACGGGACGCGATGAATCCAAGACCCCGCGCTTCGAGCAACAACCCTTGCAGGACGGCGCGCTGCTGGCGGGGAAAATCGTGGTCCTGCCCATCCGTGGAGTGATCGGCGACGACACTCCCGGCGAGTTGGGCGGCTCCATGGTGGACGACATTCTCTACGGGTTGCAACAGGCAGCGGAGGATAAAAACGTCAAGGCGATCATCCTCAAAATTGATTCTCCCGGCGGTGAGGTCACCGCTTCGGACACCGTGTTCAACGCCATCCGGGCCGCCACCAAGAAAAAGCCGGTTGTCGCCTGCATGGGTGCCATGGCCTGCTCGGGGGCATACTATTCGGCGGTCGGCGCGGACTACATCATCGCCAACGAGGCGACCACCACCGGCAGCATCGGCGTGATCATCCAGACGATGAATTACCACGGGTTGCTCGACAAGGTGGGCGTCGAGCCGCAGGTGTTCAAGAGCGGCGCGTTCAAGGATGTCATGAGCGGCAGCCGCGCCATGACCCAGGTGGAGAAGGACTACATGAACCTGATGGTCATGCAGACCTTCGAGAAATTCCTCCAGATCGTCGCCGAGCAGCGCAAGCTTCCGAAAGTGACCTTGCGCGAGCAGGTTGGCGACGGGCGCATCATCTCGGGCCGCGACGCGCTCGCCTACCGACTCATCGACAAGACCGGCACGTTCAGCGATGCCGTGGCCAAAGCCAAGGAGATGGCCAAGGCAGACGGGGCCGCCGTGGTGCGCTACGTCGCCCCGGTAAATTTCGTCAAGGCGCTCCATTTCTTCAACAAAGCATCGGACACGGGTTTCGCCATGAAAGTGGAGATGGCCCCGGGACTGAGTCTGCAAGCGGGTCGCGTGTACATGTTGCCTGCCGCTTTGTGCCCGGGGGTGAGCGTCCAGTAAAACCGGCGATGAAATTCTCCCACCGTACGGCTTTCCTGGCTCCGCTGGTTTTCTTCACCCTCCTGTCCGGCGGCGGCTGCAAACGGCTTCCCCTTACCGCCGCCGTCGCCGAACCGACGCCCGAGCCGACACCGGACTCGCGCCCCGTCGGCGAGCACGCCCTGACGGAATCCCCGCCGGTGACCGTGCCGGACCTCGACCGTTTGCTCGGCGTCGGGTTCACCGTGGACGAAGTGGCCTCGGAAATCGAACGCCGTGGCGTCCTCAAATTGCCTGACCCGGACGAGCGCGAGCACATCCAGCGGCTACCCCGGGGCGACCGCCTGCTCGACATCATGGAAAAACCCCGCAACCTGCTCACCACGGCGGCGATTTCCCGCTACGGCCAGCGGCAGGCCGGCGCACCGAACCTGGAACAGTGGCAGGCCGCACGAGCCGCTTCAACGCAGCAGGTTGCCTATCAGGGTCCGGGCCAGATGGCGGCGCAATCCCCGCAGCAACAGCAGTACGCCCAGTACCAACTCCGCCAGGCGGCCCTGACCAGCCAGATCAACGCGTTGTATTCGCAACGTCAACTCATGAAGCGACGCGGCGAAAGCACGATCACCATCACCATGCAGATCGAGCACCTCGAACGCGAGCGCGCCGCGCTGGTTTCGCCGCTGTGACAGGTCGCACGCTCTAACCTTCGTTCTCGCCCTCGCCGAGTTCGGCCACCACTCCGCCCGTCACTCCTTGGATCAGCCGCTCCCGGTCTCCGTTCTTGGGCGACAATTTGCGCAAGCCCAGCCGGTAGAATTTGTGCGCCGTCGCGCGCTGGTTCGCGCTGGTGGCAGCCTCGATTCCTTCGAGGTAGGCCGCGACCTCCTGCGGGTGGTACTCGATGATCTTGAAGTATTCCTCGCAGGCCTCGTCGTAGCGCATCTGCCGGTGGTAGAACCGCGCCAGGGTGTAATCCACCGGAGGGCGCAAAGTTTCTGATGGCAACAGGATCGAATCCAGCGCGCGGTGGATCGGGTAGACCGTCCAATGGACGATCTCTGGCCCGATGAACAGGCAGGCCGTGATCAGCATCGCCAACCCGAAGAGGCTCCCGGCGAACGTGCCTATCATACTGTCCGCGTGTGTCATCACACGGGTGAGCATGCGCAACGCCGCCAGCCCGATCAACCCGGCGACGACCCAGCGGACGATGACGCTGGTTCGGGGCCGGTTCATGGCGATGCTCGAGCGGATTCAGTGGTCAGACCGCCGCCAAAGCGCGGGCCGCTTCAACGACGTGCTCTGCCGTGATACCCAGTTCCTTCATCACCTCGCCACCCGGCGCGCTGATGCCAAAGCGGTTGATGCCGATGACCGTGCCGTCCAACCCGACGTACTCCATCCAGGTCACCGGCACGGTGGCTTCGATGGCCACCCGGCGGCGGCAGGACTTCGGCAGCACCTCGTCCTTGTACGCCTGCGGCTGGCGGTCGAACCGCTCGAAACACGGGATGCTCACCACGCGGGTCCCCACCCCAAGCGTTTCGGCGGCTTTCATGGCGTGCTGGAGTTCGCTGCCCGCACTCAGGAGAATCGTCTCCAAAGCACCGGTTTCTTTCTTGGCGATGTACCCGCCCTTTAGCACTCCCTCGCGGCGGTCCTTGACGGGGATACTGGTTAGCAACGGCACAGCTTGGCGGCTCAGGGCGAGCAGCGTTGGGCCATCGGTGCGTTCCAACGCGGCGACGAACGCCCCGGCGGTTTCCTCCGGGTCGCCCGGGCGTACCACGTCCAGATTGGGGATCACCCGCAGGCCGGGGATCGTTTCGATGGGTTGGTGGGTCGGGCCGTCCTCGCCGACGCCGACGCTGTCGTGCGTAAAAATGTAGATCACCGGCAGGTGCGACAACGCCGCCAGCCGGATGCTCGCCCGGCAGTAATCCGCGAAAACCAGGAACGTCGCACCGCTAGGGCGGAAGACCCCGTGCGCCGCGATGCCGTTCATGATGGAACACATGCCGTGCTCGCGGATGCCGAAGGGGATGTTGCGGCCCGTGCGGTTTTCGGGGGAGAAATCATCGTCCCGCGCCTTCAGGTCGCCGATGTAATTGAGCGTAGAGCCGTAAAGATCGGCGCTGCCGCCGATGAGCAGCGGCATGAGTTTGGCCAACGGTTGCAGCACGGTCTGCCCGGCAGCGCGCGTCGCCAGCTTGCTGTCCGCCGGGAACTCGGGGATCGCCGCAAACAACGGCCCCACGTCCGCCGTCTTCTTGTCGGTTTGCTCGGCCATCTGCTGGCTCAGCGCGCTCGACACGGCCAGTTCCTTGGCCTTATCGGGGTTCGCGGCTTTCCAGGCGTCGAACTTTTTAACCCACTCATCGTGTGCAGCGTTCAGCTCGCCCTTTCGCTCGGCGAAATATTTGGTGACTTCCGGGAACACGTAATAATGCTCGTCGGGCAGGCCGAGTTCCTTGCGGTCCTTGTCCACGAATTTCGCGCCGCCCTCGCCGTGCGCTTTCTGGGTGCCAGCCACTTCGGGAATCCCCTTGCCGATCAGCGTTTTGGCGATGATCGCCTGCGGCTTGCCGCTCCCGGCCTGCTTGGCGCGGTCGTAGGCGTCGAGGAACGCGTCCATGTCGTTGCCGTCGATGGTCTGCACGTCAAAGCCCATCGCGTCAAGGCGTTCGCCGGTGTTCTCGCTTTGGGTGACCTTCGCCATGGCGTCGAGCGTCACGGCGTTGGAATCGTAAATCAGGATCAGGTTGTCGAGCTTCTGATGCCCGCAGAATTCGAGCGACTCCATGGCCACGCCCTCCTGCATGCATCCGTCGCCCGCCAGCACGACGACTTTGTGATCGAAAATCTCGTGCTCCTTGGTGTTGAAGCGCGCCGCCGCCATCTTCCCGCTCAGCGCCATGCCGACGGCATTGCCCACGCCCTGCCCGAGCGGCCCTGTGGTGGTCTCGACACCGCTGGGTGCGTGCGTGAGTTCCGGGTGGCCGGGTGTCTTGCTGTTCAACTGCCGGAAACGCTTGATCTCATCGATGGTCATGTCCGGATAACCGGCCAGAAACAACCAGCTATAAAGAAACATGCTGCCGTGGCCCGCCGAGAGGACGAAGCGGTCGCGGTTGAGCCATTCGGGATGGTCCGCGCAGTATTTGAGCGAGTGACCGAAGAGCACCGCGCCGATCTCCGCACAGCCGAGCGGCAGCCCCAGGTGACCGCTGTTGCTGTCGTGGACGGCATCCATCGCCAACCCCCGGGCAACGGTGGCGGCTTTGGCGAGAACTTCTTTGTTGAGTGAAGACATAAGGCAGAAAAAACAAACGGCGGGTTGAACGAAGGAGCAAGATTATTATCGAAAGGGGCTTTACATCCGACCTTTAACATTCACCTTTCCAGCCCTCAACTCCCGGTTTTCGTGCCTATCACCGTCATCGAACCTTCCTCCGTCCTGAGTTTGGGCCTGCCTTCGGGCAGCTTGCAGGAACCGACACTAGCGCTGTTTGCCAAGGCGGGCTTCCACATTTCCGGGGCCGGCCGCTCCTACAAGCCACTGGTGGACGATCCCGAGTTGCAGATCCGCTTACTCCGCGCGCAGGAAATCAGCCGGTACGTCGAACAGGGTTTCCTCGACGCTGGGCTAACCGGGCGCGACTGGATCGAAGAAAACGGCTCGCAGGTGGAAGTGCTCTGCGACCTGCCGTTCAGCAAAACCAGCAGCGCGCCGACGCGCTGGGTGCTCGCCGTGCCGAACGACTCCCCGATCCGCACCGTGCAGGACCTCAACGGCAAGCGCATCGCCACCGAGGCTGTGGGCCTGACGCGCCGTTATCTCGAACGCCAGGGTGTGCAGGCGGAAGTCGAATTTTCCTGGGGGGCGACGGAAGTGAAGGTGCCCGACTTAGTGGACGCCATCGTGGACATCACGGAAACCGGCTCCTCGCTGCGCGCGAACAATTTGCGCGTCGTGGCGACCCTGCTGGAATCATTCCCGCAGTTCATCGCCAGCACCACCGCGCTGAGCGACCCGTGGAAAAGCGACAAGCTCGCGCGGCTGGTTCTTTTGCTCAAGGGCGCGCTTGCCGCCCGGGACAAGGTGGGGCTGAAAATGAACCTCGCGCAAAACCAGTTGCAAAACCTCTTATCCACCTTACCCTCCCTCCGCGAACCCACCGTCTCGCCGCTGGCGCAGCCGGGCTGGGTGGCCGTTGAAACGGTCATCGACGAAAAGGTCGTTCGTGAAATCATTCCACAACTCAAAGCGCTTGGCGCTGAAGGCATCATTGAATACCCGCTGAACAAAGTCGTTTATTAGGAACGATTTATCGGCCACCAGTTTGTTATGGGCTCCCTGAAGAAACGTCGGAAAGCAAAAATCTCGAAGCATAAACGCCGCAAGCGCATGAAGGAAAACCGCCACAAGAAGCGGTTGCGCTACAAGAGCTAGGCGTTAGGTTCAAGGCCATGGGCCTGAAGCCGCGCCGCCACAGGGATCAGCCGGGTTGTCGTGCCGCTATTTTCGCGGCCCGCTCTCGGGTTTTGGGCTGGCTTTTTTGTGGTTTTCTGGCCGCGCAAACTCCGGTTTTCGCTTCAAATCCCCCGTCCGTCCCGCCAGTGGCGGCCAAGCCCCGGCATGCGGCTCCCGCCAACTCCGCGCCGGAGTCGGCGGTGGTGTTCGACGATGCGTATCGTCCACCGGCGAAAGACCTCCTGCTCACCCTGGAAGGCGAGCGCAAGGCCGAGGCTGTGGCCCGGTTCATGCATGGCCTGTTGATCGAAGGGGCCGCGAACGACGACGAGCCGGAGGCGGAGTTTCTCCGTTCGCTCGCGCTCGATCCCGCCAACGTGGAGTTGTCGGTCTCCGTGGCGAGAGATTACCTGCGGAAGGGCGATGTCCCGGCGGCGATCAATCTGCTCAAGGACACGATCAAAGCCGCGCCCAAGCGGGCGGAACCCGAACTCGCGCTGGCCTACGTCTATTTTACCAGCCAGAACAAGGCCGACCTCGCCCTCAAATCGGCAGCCCAGGCGCTCGAACTCGATCCGAACAACATCCTCGCCTACACCTACCTGCGGGTAATTTACAAGGCGACGGATCAATCCGCCAAGATCGCGCCCCTGTTGGAACGCGCCGCCAAGGCCGACAGCAAGGACCCGGATTTCTGGCTGCAACTGGGCAAACTCTACATCCAGACGTTCATCGCGGACGACCCGACCAAGGGCGGGGAAGAACTCAAGAAAACGTCGGCCATTTTCCAGAAGGCCGCCGCCGTCGGGAATGACAGCGCGGAAACCCTTAACAAGGTCGCCAATTTTTACGCGCTCACCAAGCAGTATAAGGAAGCGATTCCCCTGTTCGAGCGCGTGATCGAGATCGACCCAAGCCAGGTGGGCGCCCGGGAAAATCTCGCACATTGCCATCTGGCGACCGACCAACCCGCGAAAGCGGCCATCGTGCTGGAGGAACTCATCAAGATTAACCCCGCCGATCCGCAGGCCTACGAAATCCTGGGCAAAATCTATGAGGACGCCGGGGACACCATCCGGGCCACCCAGAACTACGAACAGGCGCTGCTCGTCAACCCGACGGATATTCAGGGCTACGAGACTATCACGTTGATGCTGCTCAACCACAAGCAGCCCGAGAAGGCGGTGGCGGTGTTGACCGACGCCCGGCGGCGTTTTCCCGACAGGCCAGGGTTCACCTATTTGCTCGCCGTCGCCTACGAGCGCGCCAAGCAACACCAGCAATCGCTGACCGCGTTCGAGCAGGCGGAACTCGAAGCACAGAGCACACAGCCGTCCCTGCTCAGCGGCCAATTCTATTTCGAGTTCGGCGCGACCGCCGAACAGGCCGGGTTGTACGACCGTGCGGCGCAGTTGTTAAAAAAATCACTCGGCTTGGAAGACGACCCCAAACTGATCGCCAACACCTCCAATTACCTCGGCTACATGTGGGTGGACCACAATCTCAACATCGAGGAGGGCGGCGACCTCATCAAGCGCGCCGTCGAGGCCTACCCCGACAACGGCGCTTATCTTGACAGCCTGGGTTGGTATTATTACCGGACGAACCAATTCGAGCAGGCGACCGCCCAACTGACCAAGGCCGTCCAAGACACCGAACCCGAAGACCCGACCGTTTACGGGCACCTGGGCGATGCTTACGCCAAGCAGAACGATAACGCGAAGGCGGTAGGATGCTGGCAGAAGGCCATCGACCTCGACCCGACAAACCCCGAGGTGCCAGAGTTGACCAAGAAAATCGCGGCGGCCAAGGGAGCGGCCTCGGCGGTTCCCGCGCCGTCTCCAAAAAGTTGAGTCACGCTGTCGCCAACCCTAGCACCCTGTTTGCTCCAGAATGAAGCGTGCGTTATCCCGCGCGGCGTCGGGGCGGCGGAGCCGGGCGATGTTTTGCATCCATTCCCGGCAGACCCTGGCGTCATCGGCAAACGCTTCTCGGACCGTCTGCACGATGCGCGCGGGCGTCAGCGCCAGGACGCCTGCGTGATTGTCCACGAGCAACTGCGCGTTGCCTTCTTCCTGACCGGGCGCGACCTGGCTGATGATCATCGGACAACCGGCGGCAATGGTCTCCTGGGTGGTTGCCCCGCCTGCCTTGCTGATGAGCAGATGATGGCTGGCCAGCAGCGCGGGCACCTCGTTGGTCCAGCCGATGAGCCGGGCGGGATGGCGGGTCTGGCCGCGCACGGCGATGGCTCGCTCGACCACCGCGCGCATTTCCACATCGCGGCCCACGGTCACGGTCAGCGCAATGTCCTCGATTTCCAGCAACCGCCGCACGACTTCCGGTGCAGCCTTTCGACCGGCGTTGATCATGTAGAGTACCCGGCGTCCTTCCGGCCCGGCGGGATCGGGGCGCGCCGGCAGCGACGCCGCCGAGGCGAACCGGGGTTCCACGGGGAAACCCAGCACGCGCAGCTTCTCGGCGGGGACGCCCGCACGGCGCATCACGTCGGCGGTTTCCTCGTTGGGCACGCAAAAAACATCGCTTCCGCAGCGGTACCAGACCGAATTGATAGAGATCGAATCGGTCACTACCGTCACGCGCAGGAAATCCTTCGGGCCGCCGCGCCTGGAGATCTCGTTGAGCATGTAGCCGTACATCGGATAGGTCGAGACGACCGCCGCCGGTCGTTCCCGCTCCAGCCGGGCGGCAAACGCGTCGCGCTCCGCGCTGAGCAGAGTGATCACCCCGGCATCCATGGACGACGTGGCGTCGATCAGGCGGTACACCGCCGCCCACAGCCGGGGGGTGCGGTTCATCAGGGTCACATAGCCCTTGCGCATCATTTCGTACACCTTCGGGCTGCGCAGGCCGAGGATATCGACGAACTCCGCCTCGATGCGTCCGGCCCCCACGTCGTTGAGGGCGGTGACAAGATTGCGCGCCGCTGTATTGTGCCCCTCACCGAAGCCCGCCGAGCACACCAAGATTTTTCTGAGGTTCGCCACGGAAGCAAACATCGGCAATTTTACGCTCGAAAGACAAACCTCTATTTCGTTTGATGCCATTTTCCCCGCGATGAAATCCTTTATCTGGTCCTGGCGACTGATCTGCCGCTGGCTGGTCGAAGCCTACTTCGACAACACGACCGGCCTGGCCGCGATGATGGCCTACGATCTGATTTTCATCCTCGTGGCCCCGGGGTTCGTGCTGTTGTCGGCCTTGCTGTCGCTTTTCGGAACGGACCCGACGTTGCTGCACAGGATCATCGAGCTTTTCGAGGGCTTCCTCCCGGAAATCTCCAAACCGGTGATCGAGCAGCAGATCGTCACTCTGGTAATCACCGGGGCGACCAGCAAACTGGCTCTGCTACTGATCCCGCTGGCCCTCTATCTGGGGATCAATCTGATCAACACGGTCTCGCGCACTCTCAACCATTGCCTCGGCATCAAAGACCCGCAACGCTCGTGGTGGAACCGCTGGATCATCGCCGTGTTGCTGCTGTTTTGGCTCGGCGCAACGACCCTTTTCAGCAGCATCGCCATTATCTTCGGCGAACGCATGGCAGCGACCATTGAATCCACTTACCATCTGCATATCGACCTCCAGCATGTTGTCTCGCTCGGGAAATATCCGATCATCGCCCTCGCATTGATTGTTCTCGCCCTGGCGTTGTACCTGTTGACTCCGGAAGTGTACCAAACCATCTGGCAAGCGCTACCCGGCGCGGTCTTCTTCTCCGTGGGTTGGTTGGTGGCGACCGGACTTTTCGGGCTGTACGTTCAGGAACGCAGTTCGCGCTACATCGAGTACTACGCGGCTTCGACCGGTTTCATCGTGCTGCTGACGTGGACGTGGGTGACGTGTCTGCTGTTATTGCTGGGCGGACGGCTCAACGCTGTGCTTGTGCGGAAGTGGCCGACGCGTCCCTGGGCACACCACAGACTTCTGCTGGCGGGCGGGCAGGCGGCACCCGCCGGGACCGCGCCGTCGGCAAGCTGAATTTTTGTCATGTTGTCTCCCTCGTCCCGTCCCGCCGCCCGCCGTTTCTGGTTGCTATGCCTGCTCGTGGGGGCGGGCACGCTGTTCCTGTCGCCGCGCACCGATTTTCCGGCGGGCGGGCTGCACGCGCAGTCGGTCGATCCGGGCGCGCCTTTCGAGGAACAGGTTCGGCAGCGGCGGGAAGCGTTTCTCAAGGCCCGCGAGGAGATGCGCACTTTGCCGCCGCCCGCCCCGTCGCCGACACGCCCTACGGTCAAGCCGACCCCCGCCCCGCCGCCGGTCACGCAACCGGCAGAGACCCCGGCACCGACCGCCACCCCCGCTGCCACCCCGGCGCGTCAGGGTCGGCCTACTCCGGCCCCGACAGCGACTCCTGACGACAGCGACTCGCAAGCTCCCGTGGTGGTCCAGAAGGCCGGTAGCCAAACCGGCGAGGAAAACACCGATTATCCGGCTCCGCCGACGCGCAAAAAGTTTTTCTTCGGCCTGTTCGGTGGCGGACCCAGCTACCGCTATCTATCCAGTTCGGTGTTGGACGAAATCGACCGCGCCAAGGTGCGTGGTGGACGCTGGAAATATATCGTCGTCCACAACAGCGGCACCCGGCAGGGCAACGCGAAAATCTTCGATTACTACCACCTGCACACCCGGCACATGCCGAACGGGCTGGCGTATCATTTCGTCATCGGCAACGGCACCAGCACGGGCGACGGCGAGATCGAGGTCGGCAGCCGCTGGAAACGCCAGATCAACGGCGGGCACGTCCACAGCGATTACCTCAACAACATCGCGCTGGGGATTTGTTTGGTCGGCGACTACAACCGCGACGTGCCGACCAGGGCACAATACGCGGCGCTCGACGAATTGATCACGTATCTGCGCAAGCGCGTGGGCCGGGTGGACCGGCGATTATCCATCGTGAAAGCGCACCGGGAGATCAACCCCGTGCCGACGGATTGCCCGGGTAACCGGTTTTCCTACACCTGGCTGCACCGGAAGTTTGACTGAGCGCATCCTGAACGGACGCTAGTGATTGACCAGCAGCACCCGTGTCCCGCTCCGGGCAACGGGCCTGGCTTGGGCGGGAGTCAACGCCAGCGAGCTTTGCCAGGTTGCGATGTCGTCCGATTCCGTGACGAGCAACACCGTTTGCGATGAGTTCCAGCGTCCGGCAAACTCTGCGTCGGTGAGAAACAGGTCCCGGCCAATCTTCAATTCACGCGAGGCGAACTCGCCCGCTGGCTGCGCGTGGACCCAGTAGATCTCGCGGTTCAGATAAAAAAGCAGGCTCGGGTTGTCCATCGGCAAACCCTTGCACACGACCTGCCCGTTGGGGCCCGCCAGCCGGTTGGCCGCCAACGCCACCCGCTTCAACGAAAAATAATCTTCAAGCACGTTCAGACCGCACGCGGCCACGACGAGAATTCCCGTCATCATGATCGCCGTGGCCGGTAGCACCGCACGCCAGCGTCCACTGTCGGTCAACCAGAGGAGGACCGCCCCGCCGACGAGGAATGTCACCCCCGCTGCCCAGATCAACGGCAGAAGCTGACGCCACGCCGACGCGGAAAAA
Source organism: uncultured Chthoniobacterales bacterium (assembly GCA_964236475.1). Classification (GTDB taxonomy): domain Bacteria; phylum Verrucomicrobiota; class Verrucomicrobiia; order Chthoniobacterales; family SZAS-18; genus CAHJWO01. Next base: position 27,530 of record CAXSED010000005.1, on the reverse strand, counting down.
CCGGTCAGCGTGGCCGCGATGGTGTCCCGCACCGCCGACGGCGCCGCCAGCCGGTTCGAGTCGTTCGTCCCCGTGTGCGTCCCCAGATAAATTGCCGCTAGGATCACGATCAGCCCAGTCCCGGACAGGCACCAGCCGGGAGCCAGCCGGGTCCAGCGTGGCAAGATGTGTCCGTCGGAGTTTCCTATCCAAAGCCGGGCCAACCAGAACGCGACCGGCGTCCAGGCGGTCAGCAGATAATAATCCTGCAACGAGGAAAACAGCAGTGTCACTGCCGTCACGCCGAACCAGCCCACGAGCAGGTCGCGCCCCAGCGTGTCCACGCGCGGGCTGCCCGCTACCTCCCGATGACTGCCGATGGCCGCTGGGACGAAGAATGTCCAAGGCAGGAAGAACGCCAGGTGCTCCAGACAGAAGACGAGAAACGGCACGCGGTTGCTGTCCGGCGGGTAGCGCCGGTTGATGACGTGCCCGAGTTGTTCATTGATCAACTGATCGTGCAGGAAACCCGGGAACCGCGCTGCGACCACCGCGTACCATGGAATCAGGATCATCAGAAACGTCAGGATCCCGGCGGGTTGCCACAGCTTCTTCCAGACGGGCCGCGTTTTCGGATGACGCCAAGCGAGTAGCCCGGCGACCGCCAGCGGGTAGAGCGCGCCGTGGAGTCCCTTGCTGCACGCGCCCAGACCCATGAATATCCACGCGAAAAACATCCAGCGCCCGGCGCGCCCGGGTTCCTGACACGCGCCGAGAAAACACCAGAACGTCAGCGTCAGGAACGCGGCCAGGAACGGCTCCGGCGCGACAAGATGGGTGAAAATGAATGTCCCGGCCATCGTCCCCAGGATCATCGCCCCCGCCCGGCCAAACGCCGCGCCCGCCACGCGCCGCCCGAGCAGAAACGTCGCCCAAAACCACAGCAGCGTGAACAGGGCGTTGGGCAGGCGCGCGCCGAACTCGTTCACCCCGCAGACGCGCATCGATGCCATCAGCAGCCAGTAAACAAGCGGCGGCTTTTGGAGCCGGGGGATGCCGTCGTTGGTCGGCAGGAACCAATGGCCGCGCTCCAGGCGTGCCCGAGTCGCCGGGAGGTAATCCTGCGGGCGGTTCATCATCTCGCGCACCGCCCCGGCGTACTGTGCCTCGTTCTGATCGTACAACGCCGGGCCGAAGCTCGCGCCGACGTACAGGAGCGCGATCAGCACCAGCGGCAGACCCCAATCGGCGGGGCGACGGCGGCGGGCGGGCGGCGGCGGGGCGACGGAAGATGAGCGGGGGTCTACGGGCGGCGCGGTGAGCATGTCGGGCGTCTATCAAAGGAATAACCGGCGCGTGGAGCAACGCTTTTTTCGTGCGCATAATCGCGCTATCCGCCCGGGGAAGTCGTGGTAAAGTCCTCGCGTTTCCAAATTTTCGCAATGAAGGTCGGCATCACGGGCGCGAGCGGGTTTCTCGCGCGGCATCTTATCCAAGGTCTGCACGCGCGGGGACACGACGCCGTGGCGTTCACGCGCTCGCCGGGCAAGCCGGTGCCTGGCTGCGTGGAAACGCGCGGGCTGTCCGCCGACCATCCGCCGGACGTGCGCGGCCTCGACGCCGTGGTCAACTTCGCCGGGGAAAGCCTGCTCGGACCGTGGACCCAAGCCAAACGCCAGCGTATCGTCGCCAGCCGCGTCGGCACGACCAGCCGCCTCGCCGCCGCGATGGGGCGTCTGCGCGACGGGCCGCGCGTGCTGGTCAGCGCGTCGGGGGTCGGGTTCTACGGCGACCGGGGCGACGAGGTCCTCGACGAATCGAAACCAGCGGGCAGTGGGTTTCTCACCGAGGTCACTGAGCAGTGGGAAGCGGCGGCGCGGGGCGCGGAAAAGTCCGGCGGGCGGGTCATGCGGCTGCGCATCGGGTTCGTGGTCGGCCCGGACGGCGGCGCGTTTCCGTTGCTGCGGCGGGTGTTCGGCCTGGGACTGGGCGGACGGTTGGGTTCGGGTCGCCAGTGGATGAGTCCCGTCCACGTCGCGGACGTGGCGGGATTGATCGTTTTCCTGCTCGAACACGAACGCGAGGACGGCGGACCGGCGGCCTCCGGGGTGTTCAACGCCGTTTGTCCCGAGCCGGTGCGCAACGCAGATTTCACGCGTGTGCTCGGCAAGACGTTGCATCGGCCCGCGCTGTTTCCCGTCCCGGAGTTTCTGTTGCGCGGCCTGCTGCGTGATCAATCGCACCTGCTGCTCGACAGCCAGCGAGCCGTGCCGAAACGAGCACAAGCTCTGGGTTACGAATACCTTTATCCGAGCGTCGGCGCGATCCTGGCCGACGTTTGCAAACCCTCCGACTCTCCATGACCGCGCCGCAAAACCTCATCGCTCTGATCTTCGATTACGACCAGACGCTCTCGTCCAAATACATGCAGGACGAGGCGCTCTTCCCGGCGTTCGGCATCGACCCGAAACCGTTCTGGTCGCGGTGCGCCGAGTTGGTCCGCCACCAGAGTTACGACAACGAATTGGCGTACATGAAAGTCCTGCTGGACACGCTCGAATTTGACCGGCCATCCAACGCCCGGCTGCGCGAACTCGGCGCGAACCTGACTTTTTACCCTGGCCTGCCGGAGATGTTCGAGGAGTTCGAGCGCGGCCTGCTCGGGCCGGAGGAAGCGGCGCTGGGTATCCGGGTGGAGTATTACATCATTTCCAGTGGTCTGAAGGCGATGATTGACGGCAGCCGCATCCGCCCGTTTGTCCGCGAGGTGTTCGGATGCGAATACGCCGAGGACAGCGCGGGACGGATCACGTTCCCGAAGCGTGTGATCTCGCACACGCAAAAGACGCAGTTCCTCTTCCGGGTGAACAAGGGCCTGCTCGATCTCTCGACGGACGTGAACGACCACATGGACGACGACCTGCGCCCGGTGCCGTTCGAGAACATGATCTACGTCGGCGACGGTCCGACGGACATCCCGTGTTTCAACGTCATCCGCAAGCAGGGCGGGCAGGCCATCGCGGTTTATAATCCCGACGACCCGACGCGCGCCGCGTTCCGCAAGTGCTACCAACTCTGCGCGCACACGGATCGCGTGCGGCACATCGCCCCGGCGGATTTCCGCGCGGGCAGCCACCTGCGGCTGTTGCTCGACGAGATGGTGAGCGAGATCGCCACCCGGATCAAGGCCCGCCGACAGGCCGCGCTGGACAGCGGCACGGTCCGCGCGCCGGGACATGGCTGATTTAGTTTGCTGGTGTTGCAGAAAAATTTGCTCGTGGAGGAAATCGGACAAATAATGGGTTATTTTTGTTCGATTTGCAACGGACAGATGAGCGGCGTAACCTCGCGTTGTCATGGGATTTCCCGCCACGTTGAGACGCCACCGCCTTTTTGCGGTGCTGGCGGTTTTGGCGATGTGGCTGGCACAGCCCGCGCTGGCGGCGTTTTGCCCTTGCCTGACAGACACCACCACGCCACTGGCGGGTTCGGGTCAGGTTTGTGTCTCGACCTGTTGCGAGCATTGCTGCCCAACACCAACCGTCGCCCTGCGGACAAAGCTGACCACTCCCGCCGCTCCGCGTTGTGCGGCACTTGACGCGAGCCTCCATCAGACCGCGATGCCGGACGGTGATTCGTCGACGCGATTGCTTGGGGAAACGGAGGTCGTCGGAGTGCTCGTCCCGCCCAACTTTTCGTTGAGGTTGGTCCATCTCGGCTCGCTAGACTTGGTCGAGCCAGCGGTGGATTTCCAGCCGCCACGTGCGCTGGCAGCCACCGTGGCCAAGCGTTGCCATCCCTGCAACGCTCCGCCGGTTTCGTAACTTCATCCTGACAGGGAAACGACGGGAACCGCCAGTTCAGAGGCCGATTCTCCCCGTTGCTTGCTTCCCTCACCCGGCCCGCCGCCACTTTGCGCGCGGCCACCATCCGCGTCCTGCACACGACGGGACCCGGACCTTTTCCTGACCGCGGGAACCAACGTGTTCCCGGCGGATCATCGGAAACCAGAAAGGAGGTGAAATCTACATGAAAAAATACATTCTGACGGCCACGTTGGCCGTTGTCGGTCTGCTCGGTGCGTTGCACGCTGCCCAGCCTACCACCGCCGCGGCCTCGTGCTGCGACGGCGGCGCTTGCTGTGACGGTGGCGTCTGCTGCGTCAGCGACGCTTGCTGTGACGGCAGCGCGTGCTGCGACGGCGGCGGCGCTTGCTGCGACGGCAAGTAACGCCACGCGTTGAAACCAAAGGCGGCTCTCCCGGCAACGGGGGAGCCGTTCCTTTGACTTTCCCGGCCCCTTCCGCTAGAAGGGACGAGCCTTCATGTTCACCAATCTCAAGCACCTCCATTTCATCGGCATTTGCGGCACGGCGATGGGCGCGGTCGCCGCCGCCCTGCGCGACCAGGGCTATACCGTCACCGGCTCGGACGAGGACGTGTATCCGCCGATGTCCACGTTTCTGGAGGAAAAAGGCATCGTGCTCAACCGCGGTTACAAGTCGGAGAACTTGCCCGTGTCGGCGGAGTTGATCGTCGTCGGCAACGCCATCCGCCGGGGCAACCCGGAGGTGGAGGCCGTGCTCAACAACAAGCTGCCGTATTGCTCGCTGCCGGAAGTGCTCAAATTCTTCTTCCTGCGCGGGCGGCACAACATGGTCGTGTCCGGCACGCACGGCAAAACGACCACCACTTCCCTGCTCGCGTGGATCCTGCAATCCGCCGGTCTCGCGCCGGGTTACATGATCGGCGGCTTGCCCAAGAACCTCGGCCAAGGCGCACAGTTCAACGCGTCTCCTTACTACGTGATCGAGGGCGACGAGTATGACACCGCGTTCTTCGACAAGCGCAGCAAGTTCGTCCATTACCTGCCCGAACTGCTCATCATCAACAACATCGAGTTCGACCACGCCGACATTTATAAAAACGTGGACGAGATCAAGCTGAGCTTCCGGCGGCTGGTCAACATCGTGCCGGGCAACGGGTTGATTCTTTTCAACTCGGACGATCCGCATTGCGTGGACGTGGTCTCGGGCGCATTCTCCGCGCAGATGGCCATCGGGCTGACCGCCCCGGCCAACGAGGGCGGCATCCAGGACATCCGCTACGGGACGGACTCCACGACGTTCCGGCTGTTCGGTGAGGAGTTCACCACCCCGATGATGGGTGAATTTAACGTGCGCAACTGCGCGATGGCCATTGCCGCCGCCCGTTTTTACAACATTTCCACCGACGCCATCCGCACGGGTTTGCTGAGCTTTACCGGCGTGCGCCGCCGCCAGGAAGTGCGCGGCACCGTCAACGGGATCAAGATCGTGGACGATTTCGGGCACCACCCGACGGCGATTCACGAAACCCTGCGCGGCCTGCGCCAACAACAAGGCGCGGAGGGCAAAATCTGGGCACTCTTCGAGCCGCGTTCCAACTCGACGCGGCGCGCCGTTTTCCAGGACCAGCTCTCGGGCGCGTTCGAGCACGCCGACGGCGTGGTGATGGCACGGGTGGCCAAGCTCGAACAGATTCCCGAGGCCGAGCGTTTGCGGCCCGAGGGCGTGGTCGAGGCTATCCGCGACAGCGGCAAACCCGCTTTTTACGAAGATGGCACGGGAGCCATCATCGAGCGGGTCAAAGGGTTGGCGCATCCGGGCGACATGATCGTGGTCTTCAGCAATGGCGGCTTCGACGGCATCCATGCAAAACTGCTCGAACAATTGGCGGTCGAACCGACCCCATGAGCAAACCCGCGCGGTTCGACGAAACGGCCCAGCGCGTTCACGATTATCGACATCTCATCGCACGCTGGCGGCGCGTCGCCCGGGCGGCGGGGCTGAAACTGGAGGCGTTCGCGCAGGCGGGTGAGTTCACAGTTTATGCGCTGAGCACGCGCGACTACACGGACGGCGGGTTGTACGTTTCCGCCGGGATCCACGGCGACGAACCCGCCGGAACGGAAGGTCTCCTCCAATGGGCGGAAACCCGGTTGCCCGCGCTGGCGCGGGGACGGCGCACCCTGCCCCTGTTGATCCTGCCGTGTCTGAATCCGTGGGGACTGGTCAACAACCGGCGGACCACCGAGCACGGCAAAGACCTCAACCGCATTTTCGACCAAAACAAGGTGCCACTCATCGGCAAGCTCAAGGCGCTGCTTGCCCGACGCCGTTTCGACTTTGCGCTGAATCTGCACGAGGACTACGACGCCCGGGGCACCTACCTCTACGAAATCCATCGCCGCGCGCCGGACTGGGGCGCGGACCTGCTCGCGCATTGCCAGACCGCCCTGCCGATTGAAAGCCGACGGGTCATCGAAGGGCAGAGTTTTCGCGACGGCGTGCTCCTGCGGCGCAGGGAGTTGGAAAATATCCCGTTTTCCCCCGAGGCCATCCATCTCTACCTGCACCATGCGCCGCACGTCATCACGTTCGAGACACCGAGCGAGTTCAGCCTCACGCGCCGGGTACGAGCACACGTCCTGCTAGTGGAAGAATGTGTCCGGCGGCTCTCGTCAGAGCGGGCGGGCTGAAACCCGATGCACTCGCCCTCCACCTCCTCGCCGCGCTACCGGATCGAGCGCAGCCTGGGCAAGGGCGGACTGGGCGAGGTTTTCCTGGCGTTCGACACGCGCCTGCGCCGCCACGTCGCGCTCAAGCGGCTCTCAAGCACCCAGCATCCCCGCGAGGGAAGCCTGCGCGAACAGGCCTGGCGGGAGGGCGTCCACCTCGCCACGGTGCAGCATCCCAACGTCGTCACGGTGTACGATTTCGGCACGGACGCCCACGGCCCTTTCCTCATCATGGAACTGGTCGGCGGCGAATCGCTGGATGCCGTCGTGGCACGCGGGGCGTTTCCGCTGGCGGATTTTCTGCTGCTCGCCCGGCAAACGCTCGAAGGTCTCGCCGCCGCGCACCAGGCCGGACTCTTTCACCGCGACCTGAAACCGGGCAACGTCATGCTCAAGTACAGTTCGACGAACGCGCTCCAGGTGAAGATCGTGGATTTTGGCATCGCCCTGCCCGTGCGCGAACTCGAACGGCTTGCCGATGCGCGGGCTGCCGGCCAGCCGCCGCCGATGATCCTGGGCACCGTGGAATTCGTCGCGCCGGAGCGGTTCGAGCACCATCCGATCAGCGAACGTGGCGAACTGTACTCGCTGGGCTGCATCTTTTATTACGCGCTCACCGGCCTCGACGCGTTCCGGGGGACGAACACCGTCGAGATCATCACGAGCCACCTCGCCGGTTCCCCGACCCCGCTGGATTTGTTGCGGGCGGATCTGCCGCCCGCCGTGAGCGCGTGGGTGATGCGCCTGCTCAGCCGCCAGCCCGAAGACCGGCCCGCGTCGGTGCAGATGGCGTTGGCGGAGTTCCAGGAGATTTCCTCGCCCCGGGTGCCGGTGCGGTGGGCGGAAGCGGCAACGATCAGGGTGTGACGGGCATGTCGGCGATGGGCGTCGCGTGTGGGAAGTACACGTAGACGCTCTTGAGCGTGGCCGGGATCGGCGGGAAATGCGCTTCGAGCGTGCGGCGTTCGCCCGGGCCGAGCACCGGGTCGAGCCGGGGCGCGTTCAGCACGTTGAAGCGTTGTTTAGACACCGGGTCCACGAGGTACAGGCCGGAGATCGAGCGGTCGCTGGAACTGGTGCCGACCCCGCCGGTGAATTGTCCGGCGGCGTCGAGGCTGCCGCTGCCGTTGTTGGTGACGGCGAGGCGCAACGTCGCGCCCTTGAGGCCGAGGGCTTCCACAGTAAAGGGCGTGTCCGAGTTGGAGCTTTGGATCGAGCCGATGCCCTTGCCCGGCGCGGTGGCGTTGGCCTGGTTCGTGTAGACATCGGGGAGGTTGTTGGAAGTCGGCTGGTCGATGGCGGTGGTCGGCGCGATGGGCGCGGCAGTGGCGGGGAGCGCGGCCCCGGTCGGCGCGACGATGGTTGCGCCGCCGGGCAGCGGTTCGCCCGCCTGGGGCAGGCCGATCGGCACGCCGAGGATGGGTGTGGCTTTGGGGAAATAGATGTCAACCGCACTGGTCGTGTCCGGCGGGGAGGGCAGTTGGGCGTCGAGCACCCGGCGTTCGCCCGGCTGGAGCGGCGGCACGATCTGGCCGCACAGCGGTTGGTTGCGGCTGTCGCGGATGACCGCGTATTTCTTGCGTCCGTTGGAATCGACGGCGAACAGCGCGGAGATGCGGTTGTCATCGGTCGGGTTGCTGTTGCCCGCGAAATCCTGGTGCGGCTGGAGAGGCGCGACACCACGGTTGGTCAGGGCCAGGCGCACGAGCAGCACGTTGTTGACCGAGCGGCGCGCGCCGATGATCTCGACGGTGAACGGCTGGTCGGTCATGCCGTCGGCTTTGTAGTCGGGCACGCCGGTGGTGGCAGGCGCGGGAATCTGCGCGGCGGCGGGCGGAGTGGCGGTCAACGCCCAGACCAGTGGCGCGAACAGGCAGAGGGAAAGGCAACGCTTCATGGAAGGAGTATCCAGCAGGATCGGTGCGCGGCGGCAGGTCGCGCTTGCGGCAGTGGCAAAGATCAGCGCAGCCCGATGCCGATGCCGAGCAGCACCGCGCCCAATCCCAACGCCGCCAACGCCGCCCACAGCGGCACGGCGAAGCGCAGCCAGTCCTCGTAACGCACCCGGGCCGCGCCGAGGATCGCCATCAGCGCGCCGTTGGTCGGGGTGAGCAGTTCGCACAAGCCCGCCCCGTATTGATAGGACAGCACGACCACCTGACGCGACAGCCCGAGCAGGTCCGCCAGCGGGACGAGCACCGGCAGGGTCAGCACCGCCTGGCCGACCACGCTCGGCACCGGGAAATGCAGCAGCGTTTGCACGCCCATCATCCCGACTGCCGACCAGCCCACCGGCAGATGCCCCAACGGCTTGAACAGCGCGGCGACGAGCGTGTCCACGACCTGACCGTCTGCCAGCACGACGTAGATCGCCCGCGCAAACCCGATGAGCAACGCCGCGAACGCCATCGACTGAAACCCTTCCACGAAGGCTTCCGCCGTGCCGCTCAGCCCCAGCCGTCCGATGAGTCCGGCGGCCAGCCCCATCACGAAGAAGACCGCCGCAAGTTCCTCGAAATCCCAGCCGAGAGCCAGCACACCGTAGATGAACGCCGCGAACGCCGCGCCGACCAGCACGAGGATGACCGTGGTGCGCGCGCCGGATACGCGAGGTGGTGGTAGGGAATCGTCAATGGGCGGTTGGGCGGGAGCCGGGTCGGCAGCGGCGGGTGGCCCGGCGCGTTGGACGCGGTTGGCGTGGCGTTGCGTGCCCCAAATCCAGATGCCCACGGCGGGCAGTAGAAATGCTGTCCGGTAGGGCCACGCCGAGAGTTTCGGCAACTCGGCGATTTTTTGGGCGAGCACCGCCTGGAACGGGTTCGCCGGGCTGAACGCCGAGCCGACCGACGCCGCGCCGATGCTCATCGCTGCCGCCGTCAACGGATCAAGCCCCAGCCGTCGGCACAGGAGCAACAATACCGGCACCATGGCGATGATCTCTTCCTGCAAATTTTCCAGCGCACCGCCTATTGCAAACACCGTGCAGACCACCGGAATGACCAGACGCCGCCGGTGCTGGAGCCGGTCTGCCAACCCGTTGATGGCCGCGCGCAACGCGCCTGTTTTATCCACCACGGTAAACGCTCCGCCCGCCAGGAAGACGAAGAACACGATGTTCGCTGCCTTGATGAGTCCCTTGGGGATATCCACCGCCGCCCGAAACGGATCGACCGGATGGCGCGGGACGCGGTGGTACGTTTTATCGACGACTATTTCCTGCCCGGTCGCCGGGTCCTGGCGGCGTTCGTACACGCCCGCCGGGACGACCCACGTCAGGACCATTGCCAGCAGGATGCCGCCAACGAGTAAAACGAACGGGTGAGGAAAACGAAAAGCACGCACGAAGCTGGCGTTAATTTGCTGGTGAGTTTTTGCCTTCCAGCCGCCGGTATTTTTCCAATACCTGCCGCAGCTCGTCGTGCGGCAGTGCCGGGACGTGGTGGCCGCCCTGCCCGGTCATCGGCTCGGCGGCAACCAGCGCGTTGATGATCGCTTCTTCGGTGGCCTGGACGGTGGCCTCGAAAACCGGGTTGATCTCGTCGTTGGACAACATGTCCAGTTTGGCTACGCCTTCGGATTTGGCCGCGTCCGGGTTCGCCGTGGAGAACGCCAGAAACAAATCGCCCGATCCGTTGCCCGAGACGCTGCCGGTGCGCGCCAGCCCGAGGCTCGCACGGCGGGCCAACCGTTTGAGCTGGTGCGGCAGCAGTGGCGCGTCCGTGGCAATGACGATGATGATCGACCCGGTTTCCTGGCTCCAAATCGCCGGGATGCTGATTTCGCGTCCCACGGGCACGCCTGCGATGGTGAGTTGTTTGCGCAGGCCGCAGTTCGCCTGCACCAGCACGCCAACCGTGTAACCGCCCTCCTTCGCGCCGAGTTTGCGCGACGCCGTGCCGGTGCCGCCCTTGAACTCGTAGCAGATCATCCCGGTCCCGCCGCCGACATTGCCCTCCGCCACCGGACCGCCCTTGGCGCTGTCCAACGCGTGGAAGACGTTTTCGTCGTGAACGTGGAAACCGTTTACGTCGTTGAGGTAGCCGTCGTAGGTTTCCGCGACGACCGGCAGGCTCCACCAGTAGCCGCTGGCGTCGGGCGCGCCGTGCGCCACGCGCCATTTGATCACGGCGTCGCGCACCACGCCGACGCTGTGCGTGTTGGTCAGCATGACCGGACCTTCCAGAAAACCGCCCTCGTCCACCCACTCCATGCCGGTCATCTCGCCGTTGCCGTTCAGGCTGAAACCGCCCGCGAACACCGGATGATCCAGCGTGTCGTGCTGCCCGCGCGGCAGGATCGCCGTGACCCCAGTGCGCACCGGCCCTTCCCCGGGGTGCAATTTGCCCTCGCCGGAGATGAGGGTCGTGAAACCCACTTCCAATCCGGCGACATCGGTGATGGCGTCCAACGGACCGGGGGTGCCATCGAACGGAACGCCGAGCAGGCGCGCGCGGGGTTTGTCGGCTGCCGCGGCACCGGAGCAAAACGCCAGCGCGACCACCAGCGCGGCCCACAGGGTCTTGCCGCGCGAAAAGAAAATGAGTGAACGCATGAGGGATCGCACCGAGGCTCAGCCGTTGAGGCGTGCCTGGACCTCGAACGGCAACGTGCGTTCCGCAGAGGTGACGGCCGTATTGGCCAGCGCGGCGGCGGGAGCTTGCCCAGCCGGAAGACGGATCGGCGTGGCCACCGACGGCGGCGGCTCCAACGGCAGCACGATGTTCACGCAAAGGCCCGTGCTGCCTGAGTCCAGTTCGATCCGCCCGCCGTGATCGAGAACCACCCGCTGCGTGATCGGCAGCCCCAGACCGAGGCCCTGCGCCTTGGAACTGCAAAACGGCGAAAACGCGTTGGGCAGAATGTCCGCCGGGATGCCCAGACCGTTGTCAACGAACGCCAGCTTGTAGCCCACCACCTCGCTGCCCGCCTTGCTGGCGACGACCCGCACCTTAATTTGCGCGCGCACTTTTTTGCGTTGTGCCGCCTCGATGCTATTGACGAAAAGATGCTGGAAACTTTGCGTGAGCGCCTTAGCGTCGCCGAGCCACGGCGGCAGGCCGTCGTCCACTTGGAACTTGATCTGGGCGTCCAATGCTTCCGTGGCGGCCCGCGCGCCGTTGGCGGCCTCTTCCAGCATGGCGGTCACGTCCACGCGGTCAATCACCCCCGCCGACGGGTGCGCGAAGCCTTCGATCTGCGCCACGATGCCGTCGAGCCGACCTACCTCGCGGGTGACCATCTCGCGGAATTCCAGCCGGAAGTTTTCGTCGGTGTAGCGCTGGGGCAGAAGCTGCGTGAACGTCTTGATGGCCACTAGCGGGTTGCGAATCTCGTGGCTGATGCCTGCCGCCAACTCCCGCCAGAACTGCGTGCGCTCCAGCTGCTCCTGCTGCGCGTCCGCCAGAATCTGCTCGGTGATGTCATCCACCAACGCCACCGCGCCGAGACACTTGCCGCCGCCGGTCAACTGGCGCGTGCGCACCGCCAGCGTGCGCCCGCCCGTCGCGCGGCTTTCGAGCAGAAACGGCTCCTGGGTGGGTTCACCTGCCAGCGCGTCCCGCACGAGACTGCCCAAGCGGCTGCCGAGGTCCTCCACGGGCACGAGCGTCGGAGGGCGGGTGGCCGGCCCCCGGCTGGCTTGGGCCAAGCCGCGCGCCAGCACGGGGAATAAGCGTTCTGCCGGGGCGTTACACCAGGTTACCTGCCCCTCGGGGTCGGTGGTGATGACCGCCGTCACCATCATTTGCAGCAGGTTTTCGCCCAGCGTTTTTTGCGAAAGGGCTTCCTGGTGCTTGATCGTGTTTTCGAGGGCGTGGACGATGTGCTCGCTCAGGAAACTCAGTTCCGGGTGGTCGGAGTGATCGAAGGGCAGACCGTCGCTCTGGCCCGTGAACAGCCAGCCGAGCACCCGCCCGCGCAGGTTCAGCGGGATGAAAGTTTCGGCTCCCAGCAGATCGAGCGACCGGCGCAGCAGGGTGCGCTCCGTCGGGTCGGCGATATGGTCGAGCGAGGCGCGGGTGATCAGCCGGGGATGCCGTTGCAGCCAGCGCACGAGCGGGTCGCGGTCGCTGAACTCCAGCGTGAGCGTGTCGTCAAGGCAGCAGCGCCCGGCGTGCATGCGAAAAAGGGTCTCGCCGTCCGCCCGGTAAAACAGGCCGACCCGCGAAACCAGCGCGGCGCTCGCCACGCCGTCCACGATCTTGGTGAACAGGTCTTCCAGCCGGTCGAGGTGCTGCGTGGCCTTGATGAGATGCTGGAGGCTCAGCACGTTGCGGGGTTGCGCTCCCCGGCTGCCCGGGCCGTGCTGCTGGATCGTGCGCAGCCGCGCCAGTTCGTCACGCAGCATCTGCGTCTCCTGCATCCAGCCGACCCGCTCGACGATCAGGTCCGCCAGTTCGCGCAGCACCTTGCGGTCGGCCTCCAAATCTTCGACCCGGTAAACCCCCACGTCCTGCGCCGCCCGGAACGGGTCGCTGCCCGGATAGCCCAGCGCCACCACCACGGCATGCGGATGCAGCCGGTTGAGCCGGGGCAGCAGGTCCAAGGCACCCTCCACGCGCAGATCGACAAACAGGAGCAACGGCTCGCCGCCGCCGAGCAATTCTTCGAGCCGATGCTGGTCCGGCGCGTGGCAGATGTAGGCGCGCTCGTTCAGAATCCCGGCCAGCCGATGCCGCAATGGCGCGTCGTCCGAATGCAGGATGCAAAGTGGGCGGGTGGGGACGAGAGATTCGTTCATGGGCGCGACAGCTCCACCATCATTACGCTCCGCAGCGCGCGTTAGGTTCTACTCAGGGAAACCATTATTTTACAAGCGAATTTCGCGGAAATTCGCTCGGGCTCAGCAAGCGGGCAGGTAAACCGAAAAACAGGTGCCGTTGCCCGGCTCGCTCTGGACCTCCAACCGGCCCTTGTGTTCGGCGATGATGTTGTAACTGACAGACAAACCTAACCCAGTGCCCTCGCTCTTGGTGGTGAAAAACGGGTCGAAGATGTGCGGCAGCATGTCGGCGGGAATCCCGCTGCCGTTGTCGCGCACGTCCAGACGCACCAACGGCTCGCGCTCCACCAGCCCGAGTTCGAGTTCGGTAGAAAGCTCGACCCAACCGCCGGGGCCGCTGGCCTGCAACGCGTTGAGCAACAGATTCAAGAGCACTTGCTGGAGGCGGTCCTTATCGGCGGCGATCAGGTCCGTGTCCGCCCGGAGCGACTTGCGCACCTCGACCTGCAAGCGCGAGGCCTGCGGACCGACGAGCTTCATCGCCCCGGCGATCACATCGTGCAAGGACACCTGCTCGATCATCAACGGCGTGGGCCGGGCGAAGGCGAGCAGTTGGTTGACGATGCGCTCAATGCGCGCGATTTCGCTGCCCGCCAGGCCGCTGAAGTCGTCGCGGAACTCGGCGTCGTTGTAACGCTTGGGCAGCAGTTGGGTAAATGTCTTGAGCGCGGTGAGCGGGTTTTTGATCTCGTGCGCCATGCCCGAGGCCAGCGTGCCGATGCTGGCCAGACGGTCGGCCTGCCGCACCTGCCGCTGGAGATGTTCGAGCGCGGTGTGATCGTTGATGACGAGCACCGCACCGAGCAGTTTATCGCGCTCGCTGGCGAACGGCAGGCAAGTGATGCGCACGTGCGCCTGGTCCCGCGCCCCGGCGCGGAGCACGATTTCCTCGTCGTGCGCGACGGTGTCGCCCTGGAGCGTGGGCGGAATCAGGCGGGCAATGTTTGGTTCGAGTTCGATCTCCGAAGGCGGCGCGTTTTCGTCGAGGTGGAGCAGACGCCGCGCTTCGGGGTTGACGACGGTGAGTTCCCCCGCCGGATTGGTGGCGATGACGCCGCAGGACAGATGCTCGACGAGGAACTGGTTGTACGCCTGGCTCTGACGGGCCTCGGTGTAGAGTTGGGCGTTGGCGACCGCGACCCCGAACTGCTCGGCGATAAGCCGCAAGGTGGCCCGACCCGTCAGCCCGTACACGCGGCCCGACAAACGCGGCGCGAGCATCAACAAACCGCTGAGCTGGCCACGGTAACGAATGGGAACGATCAGATCGGCGCCGAGACTTTCGAGGCGATTGAGCAGAACATCGCGGGCGCGGCCAGGCGCACGGCGGTGCAGGTCCTCCGCCGCCACGTCACGCTGCCGGGCGTGCAGTTCCGCGAGCACCATATCGTCCAGGGCCAGTTTTTCCCCGCGCGCCCCTTCGGGTCCCTGCTCGTAAAAACCGTCGGGTCCCAGGAGGTAAACCGACACCTTCGGGGTGCCGACCGCCCGGCGCAACACGGTCGAAAATTGTTCGATCAATTCTGAGAAAATGGTGACCGTCTGCACAATGTGCGCGACATCGCCCACCGTTTTCTCGAAATCCACGCCCGCCGCCGGCAGGATTTTCTTGGCGATCCGGCGCAATGGCGTGCCCGCCGAATTGACCAGCATCGCCATCGCCACCCCCGAGCAAAGCGCCCGCGCGAACTCGGAATGGATGCCCAGGGCGCCAAAGAGGCGTTCCAACAAATACCACAGCGCCACGAAAATCGCCCCCGCGTACACGGCTAACAGCAAATAGGAAAGACCCAAACGCAAGGTCGAACGCACGTTGAGAATGCCGCGTGAGGTGATTCCGTAAGCGATGATGATCGTAAAGACCACCACCCTCAAAGGGGCCAGTTGATTGAGCTGCTCACTGCCCGTGAGGATCGCAACCGCCTGGTTCAGAAAGAGGCTGCAAGCGACCACGACGCAACCGATCAGCAGGAACTGCGATTCGGCTCGCTGGATGCCAGTGACCCGTCGATCGTACTGGTCGTAAATCAGCCGTACCAGCAGCACACAGAAAGAAACGCAGAGGTAACTAAAGAAAATGGTCGCCGCCAGGCCGTTCCATCCGTACACCGGCACCGGAGACAAGGTGCCCCCCGGCTGCGGCAAAAGTTGCACCGAACTCAGGAAAACGGGGGTGACGCAGAACAGCGCAATCGCCGTGGCGGTAGCAAACCACACCCACGTCCGGCGGAAATGGTCACGCCACTGCTCGCGATGGCAGATGATCGAAGTTCGCAACAGGCACAGAGTCGCTGGCCAAAAAGCGGCGACAGCTGAAAGGGTGCGGATGATCCAAGCGATCCGCCCCAGTTCACTGGTCCGAAAGGCCGCCACGATGAGCCCCAACCAAGTACAAATAACAATGCTCAACAGCAGGAAGCTGCGGTTGGTCGGGCGATGCGGGTTGACGGTGAAGACCGCCAGCCCCAACAACATGTTGCACACAAACGCCAGGACTGCGAATTCAGTGGTGGCGTGCATGTCCTTCAATTTAGAGGAAGCATTCCTTATGCCTTGGTCGGCGGGCCAAGTAAGAGGCAAGTGTTCCCTCCCCCCATCCCATGCGTGTTTAGCAAAATGCGTCTTGGCCGGGATCGTCTCGACGCGCCCTGGATATAATCCAAGTCACAGTCCGGGTCGGCATGTTCGTAGTTCGCCGTCGGCGGCAGGATGCCGTGTCGCATACTCATCGCGCTGGCCGCCAGTTGTAGCGGTCCGGCTGCCCCGAGTGGATTACCCGTCACGGCTTTGATCGAACTGATCGCCAGATCGTAGGCCCGCTTTCCAAATACTTCTTTGATGGCGCTTGTTTCCATTCGATCAAGCAGAATGTCGCCGCATCCCCAAGCGGACACGTAGTCCACCAGCGCCACGTCACACCGGGCATTTTGCAGCGCGCTCCGCATCGTGCGCGCCCAGCCGGTACCCGCCGGGGTCCCTTCGGGGTCGCGGCAGGTGTGGTCGCCCAACAACTCGGCGTAGATCGTTGCGCCTCGTTCCAATGCCGTGTCCAGGCTTTCGAGGATGACAATCGCCGCGCCCTCGGCCAACAGGCCATTGTCGCGTTCGCGGTCAAAGGGACGGCTGGCCCGTTCCGGTTCGTCGTTGCGGAAGGAACACATCCCCGCCGCGATGATTTCCGTGGCGGGCGATTGCTCCAGCGGCGCGTCCGTGCCACCGCAAATCATCGCGTCCACTCGCCCGGACAGGATCATCGAGCGTGCGGTCGTCACCGCGTTGATGCCCGACATGCAGGCGTCGGAAACGCTAAAAGCCGGGGTGTTTTCCAACTCGAACATCTCTACCAGCGTCGAAGCCTGGCCGTGCATGCTAATCGTTGCCAACGCCGACGGACGGATGGTCGCCGCACCCCGATCATCCATCAGGCGCATGTTCGCGGCGATCTCCTGTGCATTGCTCAAAGCGGAGCCGAGCACCACCCCGCATTGCCGTGCGCGGAGTGCTTTGTTGTCGAGACCTGCGTCCGCCGCCGCCTCCGCCGCCGCCACGACGGCAAACTGTGCTTGGCGGGCCAGGCGCTTCGGCTTGAGCCGCGCGTCGATCAGCTTGACCGGGTCGAAGTTGCGGACCTCTCCGGCGATCTTGGAAGGCACCCCGGAAGGATCGAACAACGTGATGGGCCCAATGCCGCTGCGGCCTTCCAAAAGCGTCTGCCACAACGCCGACATGCCAACGCCCGCCGCGGAAACCGCCCCGATCCCCGTGATCACCACCCGACGCTGCTGGATTCCGCGCTCCGGCAGGTACGATTGCTGCTGCCAACGTCGTTGATTCATAAAAACTCTGACGTATTCGGTTGCCAACTTTAACCCATCCTGATATCCGTCGCAGGTCAACTGGTAATTTGCTGCTTACTGCAAAAAATTTCGCGTGATTTGTCGTCCCGGATTTTTAGTTCGTGGTCCGCTCAAGCTCGTGCCGCTTCAATCGCCTCGCGTGGTGGCGACACTTTCTCCTCCGTATTCCATCCCGTTATGACTGCCCTGCTCGACCAACCTCTCTCTCCCGTGCAGGCGGCCCCTGCCAAAGCGAAGGTCCTCATCATCGACGACGATTACGGACCACGCGAAAGCCTGCGGATTCTTTTGAAGTACGATTACGAGGTCGTCGTCGCCAGTTCGGTGATGGAAGGATTGGCCGCCCTCGAAGCGCACTTGGTCGACACGATCATTCTCGACAACCGCATGCCGGGACGCACCGGTCTGGAAGGGCTGGCCGACATTCGCAAAATCGATGATGAGGTTTCCATCATCATGCTCACGGGCTACGGCACCATTGAGACGGCTTGCGAAGCGTTCCGCAATCAGGCCACCGATTTCATGACCAAGCCGCCGGACACGGACGCGATGTTGGAGGCGGTGGCCAAGAACGTGTCGCTTTCCCGGGCCAAGCGCGCCCGCAACGGTCTTTCCCGGGAGTTGGCGGAACTGAACCTTAACCTCAATGCGGAACTCAACGAGACCCGCCCCCTGGCCAAGCTGGGCCAGCGTTCCGACGAGATCATTCACGACATGGGCAATCCGCTGACGATCCTCACCTGCTGCATCGAACTGCTGCAAACGAAGGTGGACGAGATGAAACCCGAAGAGGATACCCAGTGGATGGAAACGCTCGGCTACATCGGGATGATCAAGAAGAGCATCCAACATTGCTGCGGCCTGACAGACACCTGGCGGCAGTTGCGTGACGACATCTCGCAGGACCGCGAAGCCACGGCGGCGGGCCCGTTTGTGAACGAGGCCATCGGCTCACTGCAACCGCTGGCAAACATGATGGAAATCGACCTGCAAACCGACCTGACCGGTTTGGGCGACGTGAGCATCAACATCGACGTGGTTCAGATGCGTCGCGTCGTCCATAATCTGATGATCAACGCCATGCAGGCCACTGCCACCGGCCAAGGCAAGGTCAAAGTGCAAGCAGGCACGAAAAACGGGATGTTCGAGTTGTCGGTGACCGACAATGGTGCGGGAATTCCCGCGGACCGGCTGTCCATGATTTTCGAGCCTTATTATTCCACGAAGGAGAACGGCACGGGGCTCGGTCTGGCCATCTCAAAACGGATCGCCACGGAACACGAAGGTACCCTGCAAGCGGAAAGTGAAGTGGGCCGGGGATCGACTTTCACCGTGACCTTGCCTTTGAAAGGCGAGCGGCTAAATCCCTCCTCGTAGTCGAGGGGGCTCACCCGTTGCGCCGATCCACCACGGCGAGCATCTTCCCCGACCGTTCGTTGATGATCAGCTGATCGCGGCTCACCCACTCCACCTGCGGCGGATGCAGGACGCCAGCGTCCACCGACTCATAGACGTCCGGTCGCCGCTGACGAAAAATGCGTAGAATTTCGGCGCTCCCGTCCAGCAGCACTTCCGGGGCAGCTCTCCCCACCAAGCGAAGCGTCACAAAATCCAGCAATTCTTTGCGCTCGACGAGGAGCTGGGACTGCTCGATGCCAAGTTGGTCGCGCAAAGGTTCGAGCCAAGCCGCTACTTCCGATAAATCCAGATTGTAGCCCGCAATGCGCGCCGCCCGCCCGGCACGCCCGAGCAACAGGAACTTGCGATTCGGTGAGCCTGGTGGTTCTACCCAGCGCGCCAGATCGCCGGTCGGATATCGGATCAACGGCATCAGCCGACGCACGAGGCTCGTGAAAACGATCCGCCCTGGCCGGTCGGCCTCTTCGATGGGTTCGGCGGTTTCTTCGTCGAGAATTTCCACTATCGTGCCGCCGTCATAAACCCGGTGTTCGCTCGCGGTGCAGCCGGCGTCCGCGTAGCCGATGGGTCCGCCTTCGACACTCGCGTAGCCAGCGGAATGAATTTGTAAGCCGGGATAGCGCACTTGCAGGGATTCCTGTTGGTCCGGCGTGAAAAGCTCGCCCGCGTAAATGATGTGTTCCAGACGCACCGCGTCGGGTTTCGTCGTGTCGAGCGCGTCAATGACGCGGAGGAGGTGCGTCGGGAATCCCGCCAGGACGTTGATGTTGAAAGTGTCGATGATCTTGGCGATTTCAGCGAAAGCGACCGAATATCCAACCGGGAACTGGACGACTTTGGCCCGGATTTGCTTGAACGATTCCGTGGCGAACAGCAGCGACGCGTAAAGGTTGCCTGCGGCAAACAGCGTTGCCACGCGGTCGCCGTCGCGTAGGCCAGCTTCATCGAACGACCGTGCCGAAAGTGCGACCGCCGAGTTCCACTCTTCCACCGTGCTGTACGAGAATTTGGGAACGCCCGAGGTTCCGCTGCTGTTGAGCACGAACCCGTCGAGTTGCTTCGCGGTGAGAATTTCCTGCCGGTCCCGCCCATGCGCAAGCCAGTATGCCCCCGGCTCGATCACCGGCAGATCGTTCAGCTTCGGGGCGTCCGGCAGGCCCTCGTACAATCGCCGGTAAAAAGGCGAATCTCGGCGCACGTGCGCAATGATTTCTTCCAGAGGATAGGACCCGCGAGGATTGTCAGACATCAATGGATGAATCTGGAGCCGACCTTTTGTTGGTGGTCAAGTTTCTCGACTGCGGCCAAATTTGTCGAACGGAGCGGCCCTCTCCGGATCACGTCATGAGAGATCACCGAGCGCCGAGCGGAGATCGGCGACGAAGGCGTCCACGTCGCCGGTCGTCGAATCCCAGGAGCACATCAGGCGCGCCGCGCCGCCCGGCCCCACGTCGTTGTAGAAACGCCAACCGCGTGCCGCGACCGCTTCCGCCGCAGGGGTCGGCAGCAGCGCGAAAACGGCGTTGGCCTGCCGGGGAAACGCCACCTGCACGCCCGGGAGGGTTGCCAGCCGTTGCTCGAGATAAGCGGCGGTCTCGTTGGCATGACTCGCGTGCCGGAGCCAGACGCCGTTTTCGAGCAAGCCGATCCATTGCGCGGACAAGAAACGCATCTTCGACGCCAGTTGACCGCTCTGCTTGGAGCGGCGGCGGAAGTTGTCCGCCCGCGCGCGGTCGAAAAAGACGACCGCTTCGCCTGCCTGCGCGCCGTTTTTCGTGCCGCCGAACGACAGCACATCCACCCCCGCACGCCAGGTGATGTCCGCAGGCGAAACGCCCAACCCCGCCACGGCGTTGGCGAAACGTGCGCCGTCCATGTGGACGGACAGTTTCAGTTCCCGCGCCGTTTCTGACAGAGAGCGCACCTCGTCCGGCGTATAGACAGTGCCGAGTTCCGTCGCCTGCGTCAGGCTGAGCGCACGGGGCTGCGCGGCGTGGAAGTCGTGCTTCAACGTCGCCGCGTGGCGTACCGTCGCCGGGGTCAGTTTGCCATCAGCAGTATCGGCGGGCAGGAGCGTGACTCCATGCATGAAGAAGCCGGGCGCACCGCACTCGTCGGTTTCGATGTGCGAATGCCGGTGGCAGATCACTCCATGGAACGATTCGCACAGACTCCACAACGCGAGGCAGTTGGACGCCGTCCCGTTGAAGACGAAGAACACCTCGCAATCCGTCTCGAACACGTCGCGGAACAGGGCCTCCGCACGGCGCGTCCATGGGTCGTCCCCGTACCCCGGGGCGTGCGGCCCGTTCGCCTCGGCCAATGCGGCGAAGACTTCGGGGCAGATTCCGGCGTTGTTGTCGCTGGCGAAATGACGCGGAGAAACCGGCGTGGTCATCCGGGAATATGCACGGCTACAAGGAAATTCCCAGCACAGCGTGCGGCTGATACGGTTCTTCCAGACGCTGAACTTCTTCGGGCGAGAGCGTCAGTTCCAGCGCAGCCACGGCGTCGCTGATGTGGTGCGGTTTGGTTGCGCCGATGATCGGCGCGGTGATGCCCGGTTTGCCCAGCATCCAGGCGAGCGCTACGCGCGCCGCCGGCACCCCGCGTGCCGCCGCGATCTCCCCCACCCGGTCCGCCACCGTAAAATCGCTGTCCTGATAATAGAGCCGGTGGGCGAAAGCGTCGGATTTGGCACGGGTGGTTTCGCCTTTATCTTCGCGGCGGCGGTTCCCGGCGAGGAATCCCCGGGCCAGCGGACTCCACGGAATCAGCCCAACGCCTTCCGCCTGGCAGAGCGGAATCATTTCCCGCTCTTCCTCGCGGTAAACGAGGTTGTAGTGGTTCTGCATGCTGACAAAGCGCGAAAGACCGTGTTGGTCGGCGAGGTAAAGAAACTTGGCGAACTCCCACGCCGCCATGCTCGACGCGCCCAGGTAGAGCACCTTGCCTTCGTCCACGAGCGCGCTCAGCGCCGCCAGCGTTTCTTCCATCGGGGTCTCGCGGTCGTAGCGATGAATCTGGTAAAGGTCCACGTAGTCGGTGCCCAGGCGGCGCAGGCTCGCTTCGATGGCGTGGCGGACGTGCTTGCGCGAACTACCCCGCTCGTTAGGGCCTTCGCCCATCGGGTTGTGAAGCTTGGTGGCGATCACCACGTTTTCGCGCTTCATGCCGATTTCCTTGAGCGCGCGTCCGAGGACTTCCTCGCTCGCGCCGTCGGAATAGATATCGGCGGTGTCGAAGAAATTGATTCCCGCCTCCCACGCCTGCCGGAAGAAAGGAGCGGCGGCAGGCTCGTCGAGCACCCAGTCCCGCCATTGCGGGCTGCCGTAGCTCATGCAGCCCAAGCAGAGCCGCGAAACTTTCAATCCGGTTTTACCGAGCGACGTATATTTCATCACAGTCGCACCGAATCGACGCTGCCTTCACGGTTGCGGGTATGCATCATCGAACGGCAGCGTCGCTTTGCTGGCCCTTTCCATCCGGGCAACACAGCCGATGCCGACCGCGCAACCTTACCAATTCTTGACCCAAATCGAGCTATACTTGGCCGCAGTGCTGTTGCCAGTCAGCCCCGAGGGCGTGCTTTTGCCGCCGGGCGCATATCCCGCCGTCGACCACAGATCGAACGTCGGATTATATCCCACCGTCGTGGTCGTCGAGGCGGAACCGGTCGCGTTGTTGTGCGCAACGTTTGCGGCGTAAATGGTCGAATAGCCGTAGCTGAATCCGAACGGATCAACGATGTACATGCCTGGGTCGCCCGGCGACACCACGGTCGAGGTCGCATCAGCCGCCATGCGCAGTTGTTGCACCGAGAAGTCCAAGTACTTCGGCGGCTTGGTGGTTGATGCCGTCGCCCCGCCAACGCTGACGGGGAATCCAGACAATACCTGGTAGAGATATTCGCTGTTCTGCAAGTACTTCTGACTGGTCGGATCGAAATCCGTCTGCGGGTTGAGCAGGCTCGAAGGCACGCTCTGGGTAGGATCCGTCGGAGCAAAAGGATCGGGCGGATAACTGCCATTATCCGTCTTGTAGTTCTCCAGAGCGGTTTCCATCGCCTTGACCTCGCTGGTAGCACGCGACTTCGCCGTATTATAACTCGCCGAACCTGCGATGTTGATGAGCAATCCGGCGAGCACCAAAATAATCGTTATCACGGTCAGCACTTCGATCAGGGTGAACGCCGCACGACGAGAAGGACGGCCAGAGAAAAGTTTCATGGGGGGAGATTCATTGATCACGGCAACCGGCGATGCTTCCGCCGCCCGCGTCAGTTCTAAAGAACGCGGACTGCCTAGCTGCCGCCACTCTGCATTGAGGAAATGATCGTGATCAGCGGCAGAAACAGCGCAATTACGATGGTGCCGACCACCACGGCGAGGAAAACGATCATGATCGGCTCCAGCAATGAGGTCAGGCCGGCCACCGCATTATCCACCTCGTCGTCATACACTTCCGCTACCTTGAGCAACATTTCCGGCAACTGCCCGGTTTCCTCGCCCACGTCAATCATGCTGATGACCATCGGTGGAAAAATGCCGCTGGCTTCCAGCGGCTGCACGATGGATTCGCCTTCCTTGACGCTGTCATGCACCTTGCCGATGGCCTCGCCGACGACATGGTTTCCAGCGGTTTCCCGCGTGATGTTCAAAGCCTGGAGGATAGGCACGCCGCTGGTCACCAAGGTGCCGAGCGTCCGGCTGAACCGAGAAATCGAGCTTTTGCGGGTCAAATCACCCAGCAACGGCATTTTGAGCAACACCCGGTCGATGAAAATCTGTCCGCCCGGACTGCTGGAGATCATCTTGTAGAGCACCACGAAAGCGATTACTCCGCCGAGCAGGTAATACCAGTTGTATTGCACTAACCGACTGCAATTGATCACAAACTGCGTCAGCGCAGGCAACGGCTTGCCGTTGAGCATGTCGTGGAAAATCGCCTCGAACTTCGGCACGATGAAGGCCAGCAGGAAGATCATGATGACCACCGCGATCACGAGCACGATCACCGGATAGAACATGGCCGCCACGACCTTGTTCTTGACCTTCTGGGCCTTTTCTTGGAACTCGGCCAGACGGATGAGCACCAATTCCAGCACTCCGCCGACCTCCCCAGCCTTGACCATATTGATGTAAAGTTTGTTGAAAATCTTCGGGTGTTGCGCCAACCCTTCAGAAAACGTGCTGCCACCCTGCACGGCGTCGCTGAGCTTGGCGATGGTCGCCTTGAGCACGGGGTCACGCTCCTGTTTTTCGAGCACCACGAGACCGCGCAGCAGCGGCAAACCCGCGTCGATGAGGGTTGCAAGCTGGCGGGTAAAGATCATCAGAATCTTCGGCTTGACCTTCTTGTTGGCCACCGCCTTCGCAGCCTTGGAGGAAGCGGCTGCCGGCGCTTTGGAAGCCGTCTTTGCCACGGTGCCTTTTTTCGCTTTGGCAGAGGCAGGCTCCTTGCCTTCCTCGTGTACGCTGGTCGGGAAATAGCCCGCCTGCCGCAACTGGCCCACCGCATCATTGGAGGTTGACGCTTCGACCACGCCCACGGATTCCTGTCCGCGAGCGTCCAGAGCGACGTAGCTAAATTTGGGCATAGATTCGTGGGGAGAATGTCACTTTCGTCAGCTTAAGAATACTCCGCGAATTGTCGATAACAAATTTGTGTTTTTGCCAGCGGGACGGCGATTCGGCAGCCGGATGTAGCGTCAGGTGTATTTGAGCACTTCCTCGATGGTGGTATCGCCGTCGTAGATGCTCCGCAAGCCGTCCTCCCGCAGGGTCACCATGCCCAACTCGACCGCCCGTTGTTTGATCACGAGGGACGGCGCGCGCTGGTTGATCAGCTCGCGGATCGGGTCGGTGATTTCCAGCAGTTCGTAGATGCCCTTGCGGCCTTTGTATCCCGTGTGATTGCAGGCGTCGCAGCCGGTGCCGTAATAAAAATTCTTGTCGCCAATCTCGTGCGCAGAAAGCCCCATCTGCATGAGCAGTTCCTCCTTCGGCTCGTAAGCCGTGCGGCAACTGGTGCAAATGCGCCGGATCAACCGCTGAGCGAGCACGCCCTCCAAACTCGACGAGATCAAAAACGGTTCCACGCCCATGTCCACGAGACGCGTCACCGCACCCGCCGAATCGTTCGTGTGCAGAGTCGAGAAAACGAGGTGCCCCGTCAGCGACGCCTGGATGGCAATCTGCGCGGTTTCCAGATCGCGCGTTTCGCCGACCATGATGCGGTCCGGGTCCTGCCGCAAAAAGGCGCGCAACACCCGCCCGAACGTCAGGCCGATGGCCTCGTTGACGGGCACCTGAATCAACCCTTCGATGTCGTACTCGACCGGGTCTTCGGCGGTCAGCAGCTTGGTCTCGACGTTGTTGATCTTGCGCAGACAGGCGTAAAGGGTCGTCGTCTTGCCGGAGCCGGTCGGCCCGGTCACGATGAAGATGCCGTTGGGCTTCTCGATGGTGTTGAGCAGGTAATTGTAGAGCTTCGGCGGCATGCCGAGCGTTTCGAGGTCGAGATTGATCGACGAGCGGTCCAGCACGCGCAACACGACGCTCTCACCGTACTGGGTCGGCAGGGTCGAGACACGCAAATCGACGGCGCGGTCGGCAATGTTGCGCTGGATGCGCCCGTCTTGCGGCAGCCGGCGCTCGGCGATGTTGAGATTCGCCATGACCTTGACGCGCGAAATGACCGGCAGCGCGAGGTGCCGGGGCGGCGGGGCCATCTCGTAAAGCGCGCCGTCCACCCGGTAGCGAATCTTGAATTCGTACTCGAACGGCTCGAAATGGATGTCGCTCGCCCGGTCTTGGATCGCCTGATACAGAATCAAATCCACGAACCGGATGATCGGCGCGGCGTTGGCCTCGTTGTTCAGTTCACCCGCACCGGGACCGCCCTCGCCATACTCCATGCCGCCGACACTGCTCAACTCCTTGAGCACGTCGTCCATGTTGGCCATGTCCGCGCCGTAGTATTTGCGCAGGCGTTCCTCGACTTGGTAAGCGGGCGCAACCACGATCTGGATGTCGCGCCCCAGGGTGAAACGCAGATCATCCACGACCTGGGAATCCAGCGGATCGAGCAGCGCCGTGACGATACTCTCGCCCGACTGGCCGATGGGCAGCGCGCCGTTGAGCCGCGCCGTGCCGCCGGGGATGAGACGCTGCACTTCTATCGGCACTTCATAGTCGCCCAGATCGACGTAATCCGCGCCGATAGAATCCGCGATGGTACGGTAAAACTGTTCCTCGTTGACGATTTCAAAATCCACCATCACCTGAAGGAGCGTTTTGCCCGAGTTGTTCATCTCGGAGAGGATGTCCTCGATCTGCGAACGCTGCACGAGGCTCCGGTCGACGAAGATATCGAGGATTTGCTGGTCGGTAGTCATGGCGGGGAAACGGTTGGGAAAGCGGGGTCAACGCTTGGCGGTGATCTCGAAATCGGCGAGGAGCTGATTGGCGATGTTGATGTCCTGGGCACGGTCGATCACTTCTTGCCGGTCGATGATGCCGCGCCGCCAGAGATCGACCATGTTCGCTTCCAGGGACACCATGCCGAACTTCGTGCCGGTATGGATGTCGTTCGAGATGCGATAAGTCTTGTTGTCGCGGATGAGCGCAGCGATGGCCGGGTTATTGATCATCAACTCGAACGCGGCGACGCGCCCGGAACCATCCTTTTTCGGGATGAGGACCTGGCTGAGCACCGCTTTCAGATTGCCCGCGAGTTGGATGCGGATTTGCTCCTGCTGCCCGGCGGGAAAGGAATCCACGATGCGGTCCACGGTGCGCGCGGCCCCGGTGGTGTGCAAAGTGGAGAAAACAAGGTGCCCTGTTTCGGCGGCGGTCACGGCGGCCTCCATCGTTTCCAGGTCGCGCATTTCGCCCACGAGGATCACGTCCGGGTCCTGCCGCAGCACACGCTTGAGCGCCTCGCCGAAGGAGGGCACATCCACACCAACCTCGCGCTGGTTGACGATGCCGCGCTGGTGTTCGTGCAGGTATTCGATGGGATCTTCCACCGTGACGATGTGCAAACGGCTCGTGGCATTGATCACGTTGAGCATGCTGGCCAGCGTCGTCGATTTGCCCGAGCCGGTCGGCCCGGTGACGAGGATCAGGCCACGCGGCAACTTGAGCAGTTCATGGATCGCCGGAGGCAGGCCGATGGCATTGATGTCGAGAATCTTGCGCGGGATCAGCCGTGCGACCATCCCGATGGAACCGCGCTGCAAAAACGCGCTGATGCGGAAGCGGGCATCATCCCGGTAGGTCAACGCAAAATCGACGCCGCCGTTTTCGTAGAGCGCTTTGATCTGGATATCCTTGGCGATGCCGCGCACCATTTCCTCGGTGTCGGCGGCGGTCATCACGGGCAGGTCGAGCTTGGTGATCGCGCCATTGAGCCGGATCGTCGGCGGCGAACCGACCGAAATGTGCAAATCCGAACTGTTTTCCTCCAACACGAGGCGCAGGAGGTCTTCGATGGGAGTCATGGGGGAGACAGGAGCCGCGAACGAGAGGACCGGGGATGCGGGGCACTCAGTTCGCGTCGCCCATCGTCGCGCTGACGACTTCCTCGGCGCTGGTCATGCCGTTGAGGACCTTGCGCACACCGTCCTCGCGCAACGTGCGCATACCGAGTTCCCGTGCCCGCTGGCGAAGCTGAAGCGTCGAAAGGCGGTCGTTGATCATGAAGCGCACCTCGTCGTTGATCTCGAAAATCTCGAAGATGCCGGCGCGTCCCTTGTAGCCCTTGTGACGGCAAACGTCACAGCCTTCGGCGACCATGGCATTCGCAGCCTCCGCCTGGCTGTGCGTGATGCGCAACGCTTTCAACTCCTCATCGCTCAGACTGCCTGGCTTCTTGCAGTTGGGACAAAGTTTGCGCACCAGACGTTGAGCGAGAATGGCGCGACTGGAGGT
>CAXSED010000004.1:0-73327 GCA_964236475.1 uncultured Chthoniobacterales bacterium | reverse complement strand
CTGCGCTCGGTGTCGATCTCGGTGGTCGCCGTATCATTAAACTTGAGTTCCACGGCCAACTCGGTAGCCAGTTCGTTTTCCTTGATGGCGCGTTCCTGTTCGATGGAGGCATTACGGCGACCATAGAGGGCGTCGTCGGCCTCCTTGAGCAGAGCTTCCCGCGCGGCAGCTTCGAGCGCGCGGGCATTCTCTGGCGTGGGCTTGATGGCCAGGATGGACAAGCCGATAATCTCCAATCCCAGCGCGGTGATTTCGGGCGAAGCGGCGAGGTCCACCCGCAAGTTGGTGACGATGCGGTCCGAGGCACGCAACGCCTGGCGCATGGGCAACATTTCGATCTGCTTGCGGGCGAGCACGCGCACGAGGTTGACCACGCGCTCAGGAAGTTTCTCTGGATCGTCCGAGACGTGCCGGGTCCCGCTCGGGTCCAGGGTAAAGTTGAGCAGGGTCGAGACCTTGACGGGATCGATGATGCGGTAGGTCACTTGCCCCTGGAGACTAAGCTCCTGAAAGTCTGCCGTGGTTTCCGTGAAGATGAACGGCGCGTCGTTACTGGCGATGGGCACGGCGACGAGGCTCGTGGTCGGCGCGTAGTAATAGAACGCCAGTCCGAGACCCTGACGCTTGAGCCGACCTCCCTTGTATTGCAGCAAGTACGTGGTCGGCTGAACCTTGATGAAACGCAATCCAAACATGGTTTGATCTTATCGCATGACATGCGCGGTGGCGAGTGAACTCGCCATCGTTAGCAACATCCGAGGCATCTTCAAACTCAACGTTGGCGGTATTTGTCGTCGAGTGACTGGGCACGCCGTGCCAACATCCGCGCCGCCGCCAAATTGTTCTGTAGCCCGGGAGTATCGGGCGCAAAGCGTAACGCCGCCTGGAATTGGACAATCGCCTTGTCGAATTGCGCCGACCGCAGGAGCGCAATGCCCAAGTTGTTGTAAGCTTCGGCGTAAGCAGGATTGATCGCCAAGGCCTTTTCGTATGGGGCAATCGCCTCGGGGAGTTGCCCTTTAGCATACAGAGCATTGCCCAGGCTGAAGTATATGGCGTGAGAATTGGGATTGAGGACTAGTGCTTTCTCATAATGGGTGATCGCTTCATCGACCTGCCCTTTTGCCAAGAGAGCATTGCCTAGATTACTATGGGCATCGGCGTAACCTGGATCGTTGGCCACCGCCTTCTCTAATTGTACGGTCGCTTGTTCAAGCCTCCCCTGACCAAAGAACAGAATTCCTAAGTTATTGCAGACCAACGCAGAATGAGGGTTGATGGCCAGTGCCTCCTCATATTGAGTTTTCGCTTCATTCACTTTTCCGTTCAGCAAGAGCGCACTACCCAAGGCGTCGTGGCTCAGCCAATCCTTCGGACTTTTGGTGATCGTATCGGTCCACAAAGTGATTTCATCTTGATACACCTCACTACGCCGCCAACTCAACGTTCCCGACATCAGCAACACCGCCACACCCAGAGCACCTTGCCGCCACATCGTCCTCGGCAGCGTGACATGGGCCAGCCGCACCACTCCCGCACCCGCCAACGCTAAAGGCCCCATGCTCGCCAAATATTGGAAATGGTCGAAAACCAAGGAAAAGCGAAAATCGGGTTGTCGAATAGCCTCAGAACCGGCAGCAAGGCGACCAGGAAATAGACGAAGACGAAAAACCAGGGTCGAGACCATGTTTGGCGTTTGCGCCACAGCATGATAAGAGCAGTCAGCACGGCCAGTAGAGGCAGATAGGAGAGCCAGGAACCGGCGTCAATTTTCCAGCGCGGATAACCGGTAATCAACGGATGCGGCCAAACGAGCTTGCCCAGATAGAACCAGACTGCGTCGCCCGCCGTCACCAGTCGCTCCGCGTAAGGTCGCACCCAT
The DNA here is from genome assembly GCA_964236475.1 of uncultured Chthoniobacterales bacterium. GTDB lineage: Bacteria > Verrucomicrobiota > Verrucomicrobiia > Chthoniobacterales > SZAS-18 > CAHJWO01. The sequence goes on along the minus strand of CAXSED010000004.1, from coordinate 71,445 downwards.
TGAGGATCGTGTGCCTCAGACAATGCCAGCCCTTGCGTCCAGAGCGACAAGGCACTGGCAGCGCCCGACAACAGGAAGACCGGTCCCATTCTCGTCACGTTGCGCCAAGACCATCGTCCCTCCGCCCACCAAGCGCACAAGCATAGCACGACCGTCAGCACGACCGTGGACGACTTGCTAGCCATCGCCAGTGCGGCGAAACCAATGTGAACGCATATTCCCAAGCCCGGCTGGCTTGCCAGGCGAGATCCCTTGCTTTTAACCACCTCAGAAAGAAAAGCATCGAGAGCAGGAAGAAGACGCCTGATTGCGGATTCTTCGTCTCGCTGATCCACGCCACGGATTCGACCTGCACCGGATGGAGCGCCCACAACGCTGCGCCCAGCCACGCGCCCGGCACTTGCAAACTTCGTAAAACCCGCCAGAGCAGCACCGCGCAGATTCCGTGCAGCACCACATTGACGAGATGATAGGGCAGCGCGGCCAACCCCCAGAGCCCGTGCTCCACCCAAAAGGTGGTCAACGTCAACGGGCTGATGTCGGCGGCGCTCGTCGTCCAAATCTTTTTCAACCCGCTCAGTCCGGCTATGCATGGGCTTGTCGTGATGTATTCACGGTCGTCCCAGACGAATCCAGCGTGCCGAATCGGCAGATACGTCAGGACGACGACCACCACCAGAACCAAGCTCCACAGCCAGTCACTGACGAATCGGGAGGGCATCCGTAGAGGGAGAGCGCCTGTCATTCCCGTTGCTTGGTGCTCGACCGCCTGCGTACTCTCTGAAAAGCGGGTCTCCGAAATGGAAAAATCGGCCTTGGAATCTGCTAAACTAGCACGTCGGCAGACGCACGAGCAAGCGCGTCCCCCAAGACCAATAGAAGCCTCAAAATCACCACGGCGAAAGCCGAAAAATTCTGCCCCCGCAACGCGGATACTTACAAAGCCATGGCGGGAACCGGCATCGATTTCGCTCGCCAAGGCCCGCCGCACCGGAACAAATTGATACTCATCCCGCCCTTCCGGCGTAAATCTCCCATCCATGAAATTCTCCCCTTTCCGGCGTGCGTTGATTTGCGTCGCCTTCTACGCCATGTCGGGAAATTCCGCCGTGCGGGCGCAAACCAGCACCTGGACCGGCTCGGTGAGTAATTCGTGGGGCACGCCAAGCAACTGGACCCACGCGCCAGCTTTCGATGGCACGGACCAGTTGCTCCTGAGCAGCCTAATGCAGCCCAACCAAGTGCTGGGCGCAACCCGCGCCATTCAGACCCTGACCTTTAACCAAGGTGGCTTCACTGTGACCGGTAATGCTTTGACCCTGAACAACTCCGGGGCAGGGATTTTCAGCACCGGCAGCAACACCATCGGCAGTGATCTCTATCCACAAGTTCCCGTCACTTACCAGTCCAACGCCGGCATGCTGACCCTGGCAGGCGTCGTCATCGCCAACAGCGCATATTATCCCAACTCGCCCGCTGCTCCGACCCTGAACGGCGCGGGCAACTTCACGGTGAGCGGCAGTATTCAGGGAGCGGGCGGCTTGGTGATGAACGGCACCGGAACGCTGCTGCTGAGCGGCACGAATTATAACGCCGGTTCGCTGACCATCAACTCCGGCACGCTTAAATTGGCCTCCGCGACCACCATCGCTAACAACGGCGCTCTGATCGTCAACTCCGGCGGCGTCTTCGATCTAAACGGGTTGAGTCCTACGGTGACGTACCTCAACGGCACCGGGTCCATTTTGCTCGGCGCGAATACTCTGACGTTGACGGCGGCGGGCAGTTACGCTTCGCCCAGTTTTACCGGAACGATCAGCGGCAGCGGAGGGATCGTCGTACAAATCGACGCCAGTGGCGTGCAGACCCTCGGAGACAACAACACGTACACCGGCGGCACTGTCATCAAGTCGGGACTGGTCCCTTACAATACCGACGCCAACTTTGGCGCGGCCTCGGGTTCCCTCTTGCTGAACGGCGGCGGTCTGTTGCTGAACAAATCGGTCACGGTAACACGCCCGATCACCGTTGGCTCCGGCGGGGCGTTGCTGAGCGCGGCCACCAATGTGGTTGGCACCTTCAACTCCATCGTGGGCAGCGGCCCGGTGACTTACGGCTACAATTCCTTTACAATAGGCAACAACGTTTGGCTACCTGCGGCTGGCTGCACTTACACGGGCACCACCAACGTGCTGAACGGTACCCTCGTCATCACCGACAACTCGCAACTCGGCGCGGCAGGCAACGCCGTCGTTGCCAGTGGCGGCACCGTCCTACTGCGCGGCGGTATCACCATCGCGGGCCGCACCATCACCCCTGGCTACGGCGCGGGCGGTTCCACCAACACCAATGGGGCGCTCGCCAGCGACACGGGCAACGACACTTGGGCTGGGCCGGTAACCGTCGGTTCGTCGGCCCAGATCGGCGCGGCAGCAGGCACCACCCTAACCCTCTCGGGACCAGTCAGCGGGAGCGGCAGCCTTGGCGTGCTCAGCATCGGCGACACGTTCATCAGCGGCACCGTCACGAGCGCGGCGATCTACAAGGCTGATGGCGGCACGTTGACCCTTTCGGGCAACAACGCCTCGGGCGGCAACCTCACGGTGGGGCAAGGCATCGTGATCTTGCAAGGCGGAAACGCGGTGGCCGACACCGGGACGGTTTCCATCGCCCAAGGCGCAACGTTGCGTCTGGCAGCGAACGAAACCATCGGCGCTCTGTCCGATTACGGCAACACTGGCGCAGCCGTGGACCTCGGCAGCTACGACCTGACTCTCAGCGGCGGCACTTTCTCGGGCAACATCGGCGGCACGGGCCGCGTATTCATGGAAGGCACGGGAACGCTCAGTCTTTCGGGCAACAACACGTTCTCGGGTGGTTTGTACGTGGACAGCGGCACGCTTTACATCACCTCCGACGCGGGACTCGGCGCGGCGAATAATCCGGTGGTCCTGCGTGGTGGCAGTCTGCAAATCTACGGTAGCACCGCTCCCTCGCTAACCCACGCACTGACCTTCTCGACGCCCGATGTATCGCTCAATGTTTACAACGGCACGTTCACACTCGGGCAACCGCTGACGAATACCGGTAGCCTGACCAAACTCGGCGCGGGTACCCTCGTACTGAATGGCACCAACTCCTACGGCGGAGGCACCGTCCTGTCGGCGGGCACGTTGAGCGTTTCTTCCGACGCATCGCTCGGCGCGACCGGCGGTGGGGTATCCTTACAAAGTGGAACCCTGCAAATCACCGGTAACACTTTCCACTCCACTACACGTCCCGTTACTTCTGGCACCGGGTACAGCGGGTTCGACATCGCCGACCCCACCAACACGTTTACCCTCGGCGCGATCACCGGGTCCGCCGGGGGCATCACCAAGCTCGGCGCAGGGACGCTGGTAATGGCGGGGCAAACCACCCTCAGCACCGCTAACGCGAACGTGGGCACGCTGCGGCTCGGAGCCAGCAACGTCTTCACGGCCAACAGTTCTCTCAGCGTCGCCACCGGGGCGACATTCGACTTGGCGGGGTTCAACCAGACGGCGGCATACCTGGGTGTTTCCGGTGCGCTGACCACTGAAGCGGGCACGCTCTCCGTTTCCAATGGGATCAACGGCTATATTCCCGGTGGCCTGATCGCGGGCCAGCTCGCGTTGACCGGCAGCAACGTCACCGTTTACTCCAATTACAACGGCACCGGATCGGGCGGGCTGACCATCGCCGCCGCTATCAGTGGCAACGGCACTCTGACCATGCAGGGTACCGGCTCCCTCGTCTTGGCAGGCAATAATCCTTTCGCGGGCACCACAGTCGTCAACGCCGGAACCTTGAGCCTCACCGGCTCACTGCTCCACACGGTCGGTGTGACGGTCGCTCAGGGCGCGCTACTCGAAGTGGCGGGCGGCCAACTGGGCGTGAATGGCAACCTGATCAACAACGGCTTCCTGCGGCTGACGGGTTCCGCAACGCTCGCCGCTACTGGTAGCATCACCAACAATGGGGTGGTGGACATCAGCCATTGGAACGGTGTCTTACCTGCCAACATCGTCACTGGCAAAGGTGGGGTCGTGCTCGACGCAACGGGGTTGCAGATCACTCAGATCGCGCGCTCGACGGCGGCGGTGCAAGTGACCGTGAACGGGTTGGTGGGGCTAAGCTATCAACTGCAACGCGCCACTAGCCTGACGCTGACCGACTGGCAAGGGGTAGGCACTTCCAGCGTCCCGCAAGCGGCTACCGTCAACGGCCCGCTCGTTTTGACGGACGGCAATCCGCTCACCGCCATGCAAGGATTTTATCGAGTGATTGTCTCGCAGACCAGCAGCACTTCCGGGCACTAACTGCCTATCTGTTTGGCGTCAGGGAGCTTCGTGCCAGCGGAGTTCTTCCGGCAGCATGAACGCCGCGCACTCGATGTGCAGCACGCGGCAGTGGCGTTCCGGGCTGGTCGAACGGCCCGAGGCATGGAGCCAGCAGCGGACGCACGGTAAGCATCTGCTCCAGCAACTCGACCGGTGGCTGGACGTGCGGCACGCCGTCTTTCACGCTCCAGGGACAGAAGCCGGGCATCTCGGCGCGCGAGCGCAACGAGATCGTCAAATCTTGGTCCAGGAGACGAGCCAATTCGCCTCGGATGACTTTTCGAAGAAGATGGCCCGAACCGGAAAAGGTGCGTGGGTGACGTGTGGGCACACTAGATTGAGCAGGGGCTGCGAACGCGCCAATTCGGCCGCGGCGGGCAGGGCCAAAATTCCTCGTTGTCCGGCACCGGACACGGAACCGAGGGTGTCCAGCAGTTCTTGTTGTGCAACGGTCCCGAGGACACCGGACACCATCGAAAATCCGTCTGGCTCGACTGCGTAACGCATCATTTCCTTTCAAGGGTGAGGTCGCAAGATCGCCAGACGTGTGGTGGAAAGCAAGTGTGCCTCCCGTGGGAGGCTTGTTTCCAACAGAAACAGGGTCTACTTGGTCGTCATGGCTCAATTTGCCTGGTACAGGTGCCATGATCCAGCGTAGGTTGGGAAACTTCTTTACGGGCTTGGCGGCTTGCTGACAGCGGTGGCAATTTCCTGAGCAGTGGAAGCGAGGTTTGGCGTAGATCCGGTGTCATGCAAAGTCTTCTGGGCGATCAGGCGCGACACGGGTTGCAGCCCACTGAAATGCGTGGCTCCGGGAATGGGGTAGAAATCAACGGCGGCGTTGTGGATTGCCCTTGCCAGGGTGTTGAGGGCGGCAATGTTACTCGGCGGGTTGATGCCCTCGAACACGAAGGTAGGACTCACGATGCCGTCGAGCCAGCGCAGGGTTAGCGTAGTTCCGACTCCTTGGGGTTACTCAGGTCGTAGAACAGGTTCTTCGGGCCGTAGCTTTTCACGGCGGCCAGGAGGACGAACACGTTGCCTGTACTGTGGCCGCCAAAGTAATGCGCGCGGGATCCACGAAGGTGGCCAGCCCAAGTCAGGAGCTTGATGCTGTGCGTGGGAAATGGATAATCTTGCTCCGGCCACAGCAGCGTGACCAATGCGCCGACACTAAGAGGCTGTTTAAAAAGTAGGGCTCGCGGCGGTTTTTCGGCGTGGCAGACGTTGGCATGCTCAAGCGCGAACGCGAACCTTTACCCGAGTGATCTGACCAACGCCGAGTGGGAGGTGCTGCGCCCGCTTCTTCCCGGCCCGGCCAAGTTGGGCCGTGTCAGGCCGCGCTACGAGAAGCGGGCGATCCTCAACGCCATCTTCGACGTGGTGCGCTCGGGCTGTTCGTGGCGCATGCTCCCTGGCGAGATGCCGCCCTGGCGCATCGTGTACTACTACTTCATGCGCTGGCGGCAGGCTGAGCGGTGGCTGGCGATGCACGACGCTTTGCGCGATGCGCTGCGTCAGCGCAGCGGGAAAAGAAGCCCCCCGGGCTGCGCTACTGCGACGCGCAGAGTGTTCAGTGCGCTCACCACCGAGGCAGGCGCGGCGATGATGCGGGCAAAAAGGTCTTGGGACGAAAACGATACCTGGCGGTCGATACCCTCGGCCTCCTCTTAGGGGGGCTCGTCACCCCGGCCAACGTCAGCGATCCCGCCGGTGCCGCCGTGCTCTTGCCCGAGGTGGTTTGCCGCTATGAGATCGTGCGCGCCAAGGAGGGCGTCAAGGGCTTTGCCGTGCAGCCCCACCGTTGGATCATCGAGCATACTTTCGCTTGGCTGACCCAAACCCGCCGGCTCGTCAAAGACTACGAAGAATGCGAGGTCAACAGCGAGGCCATGATGCTTATCGCCATGTCGAAACTCATGGCCAAACGACTGGCAAACTACCTTTATTAGACAGCCTCTTAGCCGGGAGAGTAGGTTGTGCCCGACGCGAGCGCGTTTTGGCTGGTCCGCCGAAGAACTAACCGCTAGACGTTTCGGCGGCACGATGACAATCCGTAAAGCCGTCACGATTTATATCTCAATCCTTGGGGCCATCGTGGGTAGCTTGGCGGCGCTTTTCGCTTTGGGCTACTGGCCCCATAGGCCGAACGTCACAGCCAGCTTTGGTGCTACTGTCCAAGAGTGCGAAGTTGCCTACGGCAACCCAACGGTGGTAACGAGCGACCAAGCGTTGATCTACCCCCCGCAGCCGCGGCTACGTGAAAAAAGGCTGGTTTACCATGGTCGGCTTCGATGAGCAGGACCGCGTAGAACAGTTCGTCTTTTCCAAAACAACGTCCCTTCCTACCAAACCGCTGGTGCTCACCGAGGGGGAGCAACAAGCCCTGCTCGACGAGTTCTCGCGGGGCAGCCCTTGGAAGTTCGCGGGCAACGATGGCAACGGCCCCCTTTGGGCACGGGCAGATGGCCAAGCCTATGCCTCGTACATCGCCGACCAGCGGTGGCTGGTGGTCATGAACGCGGCCGGCCGGGAACGATCCACTCGCGCCCTACCGCTGAACCGGGCTCAGGGACCAGTGAGCGCTACGCCCGGCACATCATCAGAGCATCTTCAGCTTGCCGCGCCTCCCTAACCCGGAGGAGGCCCGCCTGCACATCACAGGCCAGGGGCACGCTAAGGCGTGGTTCGATGACAAGGGCCAATGCACGAAGGTGACCATAACCGTTTCGACGGGCTCTGAACTGCTCGATGGCAATACGGTCGCCTTTGGCTGGGCCAAATGGGTCGGCCCTCCCAACTTGGTGGTGAACGTGCCGATCACCTACAAGTTGAACCGATGAAGAGGTGGCCGGGTTAATCAGCAAGGTGATGATGACGAACATCCAGGCGCGGTTCGTGCCCGGTGGGACAGGGAAATTGCCTCTTTTTTACAAATCTCCGCGCTTGGCCCATCAATCCTTACAATCGGCCGCGAAAATCAGGACCACGGAATTACTCCGTTCCAACAAACCTCTCGATTAGAAACTCTATGAAGAAACTCTTGGTGCTCCCCTGTTAGGCGCGGTTGTCGTCAACACTTCTGCCGTCGGCGATCCAGTCACCCGCGCAAGCAGCAGTGCCACGGCCAGCAGCGCGCGTACACAGGCTCGAACCAAAGCCGCCGTAACAGCTAGTCCCTCGCCCTCGGCATCGCCGACCGCCACTCCAACTGGCACCCCAACGGGCAGTCCGCCCCCTAAACCGATTGGCACCCCGACCGGCAGCCCACCGCCCAAGCCCACGGGGACGCTGACAGGCAGCCCACCTCCTACGCCGACCGGTACGCCTCCGTCGGGAACGCCTTCAAGTGGTACGCCTCCGCCCAAGCCGATCGGTACGCCTCCGGCTCGCCCAACAGCCAGTCCTACAGCGACCCCTACTTCTTAGTTGGAGTGTTCTTTGCCGATTTTCTGTAACCCACTTTTCTCAGGCTTCCACGCATCATCGCATGGAAGGCTGAGTGGCATTATGCCAGCAGAAATTACCCTTTCTTTACAACTTTCGCGGTGCCCCTCATCAGATCTTTACAGACGTGTGGCAAGATCGATGACGTCAGTACAAACCATTCGATAAACCCTTCAGACTCCATACCCCGATGAAAACTCAGTCCCGCTTTCTCCTCACCCTCGTCGTCGCCTGTTCCCTGGCTAGTATCGCGTCCGCGAAGACCACCGGGAGCTCAGGCAGCTACACGATCTCCGGCGACTTCACCACGAGCACCGGCTATTCCGGCACCTACGTGGACACACGCGCCGTTGTCAGCGACGTGACTACGGACACCCTCGTGCTCATCTCGACGGCTTTAACGGCGAGCACAAGCACGATCACGACTACGACCACCACCAACACCGACGGCTCGAAAATATTGGTATTTAGCGATCTCGACTTCGGTGCGTCCGTGGCAAACATCTTCACGATCAACCTGGCTGTGCCCGTGAGCGGTAGCGCGGCAGGCACCGGCACGTTCACGCTGCCCATCGGCACCGCTGGCACGCTAACGGCCCTACAGTTCGCGGTTGGCGGCGAAGAAGTCACGTCGCTGGCGCTGACCAGTGCGCTCGGGGTGACGACCACCGAAGTGCTCATCTCGGGCACGTCCGGCTGCGCCGCAGACGAGCTCCTGAGCCTGAGCGCCGCAAACGCGCTGACGGTCACCAGTATCAAATTGTCCGCTGGTTCGCATCACCATTGATCGGGCAGGCGAGCTCGCCGAAAGGCACGCGCGACCATTGCCTGATAAAGGGAGGAGGCTCCCTGCTCCCTGCCTCGTTCCCGGGCGGAATCACCAACGGGAACCAGGCCCCCCCGGCTCGTACGAAAAGGTCGGGTCACGTTTGGGGTAGACGGCGGGGACGATGCTGGAAATCGCTCCTGTTCACAGCGCCAGCCACTAAGCATGGACCGCCAGCGGCCCTGCACTTGACCGTTGCTGGGAGCGCACGTACATACGCCCCAGTGATGGCCCGCCTCTTCTCCTCGCTGGCTCTCCTGGCCCTGTTTGCAGGCTGTGCTCATCGAGCCTCCGAGGCTGAGTTGGCAACACGAGTTGGACCGCCAGAAATCACGATCCATGCACCCATTGAGCGGGTGCGAATCTCGCTGATCGTGCAAATCGAAGGCGAGGGCTCTACCCTGGCCAGTCAGACGGATCGTCACCTCGTCTTTGTCCGACAGGTTTCCAACCCGCTGACCTCTTTGGAAACGGCATTGAAGCCCCGGGGCGCTCCCTACGTGCGCGCGATCTACACCCTGGTCCCTGAGGCTCATGGCACGCACGTCTCGGTGAGCCACGAACTCGTCGGTGATTACGGCACGGCCTCCGAGCGGGTTGCGGCGCTAGATTCACCCGCGCTCAGGCAAGAAGAGCAGCGCGGTTTGCTCAGGGAGCAGGTCAATGTCGAGCGTCATTGATTCCCTCCAGCGCGTCTGATTTCGAGTGTGACCCCTTTCGACCGCCACCTCCAAGCCGCCCAAGGCTACCTGGACCTCAGGCTGTTACCCGGCGCGGGTGGGGGTGGGGCATGAATCACGATTTCGTTGCCTTGATAACGCACTTCAGCATCGGGATGGTCCACTAGGGCGAGGCCCGCGCCATGATGGGGGCTCACCCAAACGATGCGCAATGTCCGCTCCGGGATCATCCTAGGGAACGATCCCTGGCGAGTGCCAACCGTGAGAGTTTGCGTCCGCTCGTCCCAACGCAACGGGATCGTCGCGTATGCACCATGCTCGTAATGGTAATTGTCATCCTCATCCTCATACAGCGTGAAACTGCCGTTCGCACCACGGTAGATGCGCAGCTCCAGCGGATCTTCCGGTTTCTCATCAGCGTACTGGACGGTCGGGCCATACGGCAGGATTGAGCCTGCCTTAACATAGAGCGGCATGGTCTGGATCGGAGCAGCGGCGTCTATGTTCTGTCCGCCCTCATAACTCTGCCCGGTCCAGAAATCTGTCCATTTCGTGCCGCCGGGCAGATACACGCCGCGCGCCTGTGCCCCCGGATGCGTGACCGGGTTGGCGAGTAGTTCCGGGCCAAACATGAACTGGTCACCCACGGTTTGCGCCAGAGCGTCCGCCGGGAAGTCCATCACTAAAGGCCGCATCATCGTGTAACCCTCGTGCGTCACCATCCACGATACCGAGTAGATGTAGGGGAGCAGATGGTAACGTAGATTGATGTAATCGGTCAGGATTTTCTGCGTGCTCTCATCGAAGCGCCAGACCTCCTTCGGTTGGTCTGTACCGTGGACCCGAAACATCGGACAGAACGCGCCGAATTGGAACCAGCGGGTGAAAAGCTCTACGTATTTTGGATCGCCGGGATCGCTGCCGAAAAATCCGCCGATATCGGTGTTCCAGTACGGAATTCCGCTGGCTACGAAGTTCAGTCCGCCGGGAATTTGTTTCTGAAACACGTCCCACCTGCCGCGAATGTCGCCTGACCACGTGACGGCCCCGTTGCGTTGCTGCCCTGCGTAGGCGGAGCGAGTCAGGAGGAAGGTCCGTTTGGCCGAATTTTCCCCGCGCTGCCCCTCGTACACCGCCCGCGTGTGTTCCAACGGGTACGCGTTGAACACGAGCGCGCCCGAACCCCCGGCCGTCTTGAAATCCCGGAACTCGCACCACTTGCCGGTGAGCTCAGGCTCCGAGGCGTCAAGCCACCAAGCATCCACACCTAGCGAGAAGAGATGTTTCGAGAGCAACTTCCAATAGACCGCGCGCGCCTGTTCGTTGAACGGGTCGTACCACTTGCCGCGCCCCGCCGGGAACGCGTAGGGAATGGCGGGATTGAACGCACCTTTTACCGCTTCGAGTTCCTTCAGGTTGGGGATGCTGACGCCCTTCTCGGTCACGTCGAACCTAGGCCAAGCCGAGACCATCAGGTGCGCGTGCTGGTCGTGGATTGCCTTGACCATCGCCGCTGGGTCGGGGTAGCGCGCGGGGTCGAACCCGTGCGAACCCCAGCCGCCAGCGGCCGTCTCCTGGTTGAGGGGTGCCCAGTATTGCCAATCCTGAATGATTCCATCCAGAGGAATGCCGCGCTTGCGATATTCGGAGACGATGCCGAGGATTTCGTCCTGTGTCTTGTATCGTTCGCGGCTTTGCCAGAAGCCCCAAGCCCAGCGAGGGAACATCGGGGCCGCGCCCGTCAGCCAGCGATACCCTGCGATGGCCGCATCGGGTTTCGGACCTTGGATAAAATAGTAATCCACCCCGGAACCGGCCTCGGATTGCCAAGCCAGCGTGTCTTTATCGGTTTTGCCCACATCCACGTTGGTGACCGCTGGATTGTCCCAGAGCACGGCGTAGCCCTTCGAAGATAGCAGTACGGGCACGGCAATCTTCATGTTCTCCTGCAAGAGGTGCACGCCGGTGCCGACATAGTTCATGGTGCCGTCTTCGGAATGCTGGCCGAGGCCGTAGATCCCCTCGTCCGGCGCGAGCACGAACCGCTGCCCTACATCGAGCGTGTCCTTTGCGCCGCCGACGCTGCTGGCGCTCAGCCATGTGCCGTGCTCCGCCTCGCTCAGGATGGCCGTTCCTGCCGCGTCGAGAAATTTCACCCGACCCGTGGTTTTATCGACGTGCACCTGCAACTTCGCCGTGGCGAGCACGGCTTCGACACCGTCTTCGGTGAGCTTCCACCCTGCGTTTTCCGGCTTGGCGATGACGCTCAGGCTCACGGCAAAGGGAGCAGGCGTGGCAGGCTGGTGCGTCACCCGCACGATCTGATCTGTCCAGATTTCGATGCTGGTGACGCCGGAGGTGGTGGTCAGGATAACGCCATTCGCCCCTTGCTCCACTTCGCCAGCCACCGGAGGGATCTGTGCAGAAACGAGGGCGAGCGTGCAGCCGAACGCGGCGAGGATAAAAGGGAGAGTCAGCATTGGGAGGAAAGCGGGGAGAAGCTTATGGACGAGTGGTGCTTGAATCAACCTTGCTCTACATGGTGTCGCTTCACCGATTCGGCATCGACCCCAAGAAAGCGTTTGTCTCTGCTAGGGCCGCGCCAACTATCCCCTTGGCCAGCCGTCCCGCTCGATCCCGGGCGTGACAAGAAAGAGCGGGCTTTGATGGCGGCGGTGGACAAGCTCAACCTGTGGGGTGGGCAGGGCACGGTGCGGATGGCCACGGCAGGCTTCCGGCAGAAGTGGGCCATGCGCCGGGACCGGATGTCGTCCTACGACACCACGCGGCTGGAGGATGTGCCGAGGGCGCGGTTGTAGCAACAGCGGCTATCTCGCGCTGTAAAGCAGGTAGCCCGTGAGAACGGCTGCGAGCAGGACGATGAGCGCGCCAACGGAGAACACGAGCCGCCCGGCTGGTTTGACTTTGCCAGCTTCAATCTGCTGACTGACCTGGTGGTATCGCCACGCCGCCAGCACGCTCAGGAGCGCACCGATGGTCATCATGCCCGTGCCGATGGGCATCGACCAGCCTGCCGGAGAACGTGCGTGGGTGGGCTGGTTGGGCAACACATTGGCGATGCGTTCGAGCCAAAGGCCGAACTTGGCCACCACGAAACCCAAGCTCAAAACGGCGATGCTGGTCCTCACCCAAGCGAGGAACGTGCGCTCGTTTGCCAAGTGCTCGGTCGCCTGCTTGTCGTCAGGAACTTTGTACGGCGGCGAATCGTCGGATGCAGAAAGCGGCATGCTGCCAGTGTATCATCTCAACATGTGGCCGTCGGTGTTCCGACGAGAGTGCCGGTGTTCGTACCGTCCTTTTTTCTTTCTCGATGACGCCTGAGCGGGTAGCCATACCTCGATGAAATTGCTTACTCTCTGCCTTGTGTTGTTACCCGCTGTCCTGCACGCACAAGCCCCAGAGGGGCGTCAGTTGGAGCAAGTGTCTGCGGTTACGGTCTCATCCGGCGTCATCCTCAAGGAAGTGACGGGTCACAGCGCCTCCGGCTCTGCAGGGAGCGACAAAAACAGCGTGGCTCGCTTCCATCTGGAGCCGGGCTGTGCCAGTGCCTGGAGCCACAGTCGGAAGTTTTTCCTTCAACAATCTTCCGGCTCGGCGGGTGAATTGCATGAGGTATCACCTTACTGCGCGCAGCAGACATCCTTTTGTGGAACGCTTCATCCACGATCTTTTGCGACTTGGGCAGAGTGGGCAGCATGACGTTGACAGATTTGATTCAAGGCAGCTTCCACCCCGTCGATGGGAGTGAGCATAGCGTTAGCGTGCATGGGTGCCATGAGGAATGGTGGTTGGGTATCGAGCCACCACCAGCCTGGCACTCCTCCCCCGTGCGGACAACCTCCTGTAACATGACACCTAACCACGCGCTCCACCGAACGCTCGCCAGCCTCTGCCGCTGAGCTTTGTCTCGTCGTCGAATTCACAAAACCTGTGACCAAATTGCAATTGCCTGCCGAGTTTGCACTTGCGAAGGCGACGCCAATCCATCAAAGTATTAGCACGACTCGAGGGCATGCATCTCTCTGAGCGCGTATCGTCGGGGAGTACGTAACTCCCGCCCCGAAGCCGGGGGCGCTATTGGTGCTCGACTTCAACGCCGATTTTGTCGCGGCGATCACGTTGCCACCGGGCGGCCTTTGGCTGGCCCGCAGACCTTCGTTTTGCCGCCCACTTATGAGCGAACTTGCCACGCATCCAAACACCCGGCTCCAGATTCCGAACATCAACGCCGCGTTCATCCCGAACCTGCAGCTTCCCAACTGGAAGCCCGAGGACTTCGAGGCGGCCTACCAGTTTGGCCCTAAACCCATCGCGCCGGACACGTACTCGAAATCGGTTGATCAGCTCTGCAACACGCTCAACAATTTGCTCGACCCGCAGCAACGGTTGCTACGGCAGCAGGCGCAAAGTCGCCTTAGCAACTTGGAATGCGCCCCTCACGTCCACGGGCGTGCCGGTGGGCAACCCGAACGACCCCAACGACCCGAACAACGCGCTGCCGAGCACGCCGCTCATTGCTCCGACCTACAACCTTTCGGACGGCAGTCCCGCGCCGCTCATCGCCCCGGTGGGACCGGCACCAGCTCTCGATCCGAACGCGCGCCCAACCTGACCGGCAACCCTGCCACGGCCTCCACTCCCGCCTCCGCTGGACCCACGCCCACGGTGCCCGCCTCCCAGGTCGGTGCGGTGTCCAACGCCAGCGCGCCCGATGCGAACGGATTTCACATGACGCTCGGAACCACCTTCGCCACGCCAGACGATCTGACGGATTTCGCCAAGCACCACAGTTTGGCAACAGCCGAAGGCCGCATGGATTTGCAGGTTCACCACGTCGTGTACATCTCGTGCCTTTCGCCGTGGGATTACCCGGATGAGCTTCTGCTCGTGCTCTGCGACTGGCATCACAAAGCGCGGCAGGCGGTCGAGCAGGCGATCTATGTGGAGGTCGGCATGCACTTGGCTACCCTGAGCACCTGTGAGTTTCGCCGCCAGCCCATCTACACGTTTTTCGAGGAGGACAAGCACGCTGCTGAGCATCCCAGCTTGGCTGCGAGATTATTTGCGGTGCGAGCGGGACGGAGGGTAGGCGCACACTTAGCATTGCCGCTTAGCCGCGAAAGGAAAGCGGGCCAGCAAACAGTTCGATTCGCGGGAATCTGGATCGAGCCAACGTCGTGAAATTACCGTACCTCCATCTGCCAATGCGGGAGCTTAACGGGATGGACATAGAGGCATTGTTCGGGGAAGTTTTTCAGCAATTTTGGCAGCCGGGCCGAGTACCGATTCCAGAAAGCAGCGCGGTCAGCATCGCTCCACAGCTCCAAACCCTGCTCAGCCAAGTCACGTTCCATGCTGAGTTGCGGCGTGGCCAGCGCCAGCGCGGTTGGCGCGGCGCATTCCACAAAGATTCCCATCGCCGCGAAGACGCCGCACAGGTGGCAGAACTCGGAGAATCCAGCCGCGGGTACCACCAGCAAGTCCGCGTAGCCCATCAGCAGCGGATAAGGCAGTTCGTTTCTTTCCCACTTGGAGTGGAGCAGCCACAGAGCTTTGGTCCATTCACTGACCCGGTGCTGCCACGGACCGGGAGGCGCCTCCAGGTTGCGCCAACCGAGCGGTCGACATTCCAGTCCGTGGGCGGCCAGGCGGGCGACGGCTTCGTCGCGCGTCGGAAGTTCACTGCGAGCGTTGACAAATTCGTCGAAGCGCAACGCCCGCAGCGTCCGGTTGAAGTGCGTCCAGCGCGAGGTGACCGACGAAAAAGGTTGCAGGTACTTGGTGTACCCGCCTCCCGGCTGGAGGTGCAGGTAGGCGTGCAGATTGGTCTCGTTGATCGCCGGGTTGAGCAGCAGATCATCCGCGACGAAGACGTAGTGGCTGAACCCCGCAGCCGCCAAACGGTGCTGGGCCTGGGCGAAATACCCTTGGAAAGTGGCCGAACTCTCGAATACCGGCACCACGTCGGGATCGTCGCCACGGTAGAAAGGCACCAGGAAACGCACCGTGGAAAAGCGGCCTCGGTACAGCGCGCGCAAGAGAGGCAGGTTTTGATCAAAGCGATGGTTGAACACCACCACCAGACAGAAGCGAAAGTCAGGCGTCATCACCAGAGATTCTGGCCAAGCGAAAGGCGGGGGAAAAATGCACGATGGGGCGAGGTGAAACTGCGCGGCTCCCTAGAGCATCGGTCCGACGTTCACAAGCGCAAATCTCGCTACCGCTGCGGATACAACAGCCGCTCACCTCGCCTGCCGCGCAACGCGATACGTCTTTGCAACCACGCCTCTCGGCACATCCGCTAGGCGTGTGGTGTAGCAAGGAAACATCCGGTCCCGGCGCATCGCCCACTTCTGTCGGAAGCCCGCTGTGGCTGTCCGCACCGTTGGCCGACCGTGGAGGTGGTCAGTGCTGCCAGCCCGAGCGGAAGGACCCAAACGGAAGCATGCGACTTTCGCTATGACTTGATCGACTGCATCAGAGACGCGTTCCGCAATCACAAATAAAACCGCGGCCCGCAATCGTCTGGTTGCCTTTCGCTTTCCGCTCTTGAACATTTCGGGGCAAAGTTTTCTCCCTGTATGGACCACTTCACGCCCGCTGCTTCCGATCTCCCTACTCTCGCCATTGACATCGGCGGCCCTGGCCTTGAGGCTGCTGCTCTTAGCACCGAGGGCAACCCATGGCGGGTGCGCACCCCATCAAAACACCGCGCTACGCGCTGGCTTCGCGTTCTCGCGGCGGGTCTGTTGGCGTGGCTGTCGTGTTCGTCGCCGTCCCTCCGCGCCGAACCTGACGGCACCCTGCCCGAGGCTTGTTATCTGTTTACTTCTTTTCGGGGGAATGGCGTCGATGGCCTGCACCTGGCCTGGAGCATCGATGGCCTGCGCTGGACCGCGCTCAAAGGCGACAAAAGTTTCCTTACCCCGACCGTGGGCCGCGAAAAGCTCCTGCGCGATCCCTGCATCACCCAAACCCCGGACGGGACGTTTCACATGGTCTGGACGGTGGGCTGGAACGACCATGTGATTGGCTATGCTTCTTCCAAGGATTTGATCACCTGGTCGCCGCAGCGCGCGATCCCCGTGATGACGCATGAGCCAACGGCGCGCAACTGCTGGGCCCCAGAGATCATCTGGGACGCAGCGCGCGCGCAGTTTCTGATCTACTGGGCCACGACGATCCCCGGACGGTTTCCGGCGACTGACCACACGGCGGAATCCAACTACAACCACCGCATCTATGCCACCACGACGAAGGATTTTCAGACGTTTACGCCGACACGGCCCTTCTACGCCCCGGTTGACATGAACGTCATCGACGGCACGCTGCTGCACGTCGGCGCGAAATGGTGGTTGATCTTCAAAGACGAGGCACGGGACCCGGTGCCGAAGAAAAACCTGCGGGTGGCCATCGGTGACGACATCGAAGGCCCGTTCACGCTCATGCCCGAGCCGTTGACCCCGCCGGGAGGGTGGGTGGAAGGACCCACCGCGATGCAAATCGGCGGCGACACCCTGATCTATTTCGATGGTTACCGCGCTGCCCATTACGGCGCGATCCGTTCGCGCGCCCTGAAAACCTGGAACGACATTTCCAACGAAATCACGCTGCCCAAGGGCATGCGGCACGGTACGGTCTTCAAAGTGTCCCGCGAGTTGATGAGCAAGCTGCTCGCAGTCAGCCCGGATGCACCAGCCAGCTAGTATTAATTTGTCACTTCGTGCAAGTGGCTCCGAACCAGGCATCTCATCCTTGAGAAATCATCCGTGAAAGAATGCAATTTCCCTAAGTGCAGCTCCGAAACGGACTTTTATTCAGGGAAGAAACTCTTACTATCTGACAAAGTACAGCTAGGGCGTAGAGTTGTTGCGGCTGCAAGCGTTGGTTCCCGCCGCATCGACGAAGTGACCGGAGTTGGCGTTCACGCACTCAACTCGCCGCGTAGTTCCACAAGGTCAGGATCGGCCAACGCCATCTCCCGACACGCCGATTCCAGCTTGATTGCCTCCGCCAGACGCGCCCGTGCGAAGTCGAGGTGCCCCAATTGCACCGCGTAGCAGGCCAAGTTGTAGAGGATCGTGGCGCACGTCGGGAACCGGTTGGCCACCGTAGCGGGCACGGTTAGCGGTTCCTGCAAGCTGCGGCAGCGCCGACCGCATGTCGTCCCAGTTCGCCTAGCTCCCGGATGATCCCGTCCCAATCTGTCGCGCCTTCCACGATGGGCGGCAGAAGGTGCGGCATCAGCTTGAGCGAGTACGCACCGAGCATTTGCGCGTTCTCCGCCGCCGCAAGGAAGGTGCGCAAATGATTGACCAGCAGTCCTGACCCACCCGTGTGGAGCATCTCAAGCAGAGCAGGCGTCCACCCGGCGAGGTGCTGGCCGAATCGCTCAAGTTTGTCAGCGATCGTTTTTCCCGGCGCGGGTGGGGGTCCCATCGCCCGCAGCGCGCCGAGGGGCGTTTCCTTCGGTCTGGTTACCGTTGGCAAGGAAAAATCCTCGGGTCGCACCACCGTCGTGTTGCCCAGTTTAGCTCCGCGGTCCGTCACAACCCACACCATGCCCGCGGGCCAGGCGGCGAGCCGACGGTCCAACGCGCGCCAGTCCCCGAGCACGTGAGTCGGTACGGCTGGCGAAAAATTGCCCGGCACGCGGGGAAAGTTCTGCCCGGCGTCAAATCCCGACCGCGCATAAAGCGACTGTTCCGCCGCGCGGTGGTGCCGCTCGGGCGGACCTTCGGAGTTGAGTGCAAGATCCATCCCGAAGAGATAGATGGGAGAACAACCCAGAAATCGCGCCAACTCAATCGCCGTCGCCCCGCAGTTCTCGCGCACCTCCGCTTTGGTCCGCGCGACCCCCATGGACGCAAACCAATCAAGGGTCACTTGGTTGCTCGAAAGATAATATCGTCGTCCGCTGGAGATCGCTCCGGCCCACTCCGGCGGGCTGACTGCCGAGAAAACAGCTCGATGCGGCAGACTGGTGCCAGGGAGACATTGCGAAGGGGTTTTGGCAACGTCGACAGAGACGGCAAAATCCGCTCGCACACCGTGCTTGGCCAACGCCCGCAGCGAGGAGTCCGCAGCGAACACGACGCCACGCTTGGCCACGCCTACCAGCGCGTCGATGGAGGCATCGAGCGAGGGGCCAGCCCCGCAAACGAACGCAGGAATACCGGCCAACGCCGCTTCCCATTGAGCGGGAAGCCGGTTCGCCACGTAGTCGCCAGTGTTGTCAAAGAGATGGCATTGCCAAGCGAAGGCGTCTTGCTGACGTGTGATCCGGGCACGGCGGTGCGATTCCAGACAAGCGGCGACGGTGTCGACGGCCGCTGCGTAGCTGGCGTCGTATTGAGCGGGAAGTTCCTGGCTTACATAAAGTGACGGCATCTGCTTCGGTGTCCGACGAATAAAATCGTTGATAGCTTCCTCCAGCGCTGGCGCGGCTGTGTCGGGCAGCACCGGCAGCACCGTCATGCTTGCGTCGAGCCGCCCGTGGCCGGCCGCGGCTCCGGCCGCATCAACAATCCACAAGACGGCGTGCCCCAAGTGGACTGGCGGAGTCAGCGTGGCCGGGAGATGGCCGATAAGAATGCAGGTGTTCGCCATCGTCGCCTCGCTGATCAACTGGTCTGATGATCACCCAGTAATAGCCGGTCGTAGAACGATGCCGGAGCCAGCCGGGGAATGCTCTCCGGCTGGCCCTTTGATGCGTCAATCCACCAGGAAACGGATCAGCCGCCCAAGCTAGGCAACCGCCGAGAACGTGTTCGTGTTGATGGTGCCCGTAGTAGCGCCACTAGCGTTGTAGCCGGCATCAGGAGGGGGCGGCATCAACATGCCCATGAGCGACGCGAAGTCGCTCGACGTGCTGCTGCTCGTGCCGCTGCTGTCGGCGGACTGCGACTGCATCGCGTCGTGCGCTTTTTTGAGGGCGGTCGTCAACTCGGTTTTGGAAACCTTGCCGTCGCCGTCGGTATCGAGTTGCTTGAACAGGTCATCGACTTTCGAGCTGAGATCGGACGAGCTGGTGCTGCCGGTCTTGGACTCGATCATCGAAGTGAGTTCATCCTTGCTGATGGACCCGTCGCCGTCGCTGTCGGCCGAACTGATGATATCCGACGCCATGCCGGACGCGTCGGGAGGCGGGCCAGGCGGAGGCCCCGGAGGCGGACCGGACGGGCGGGTACCCGCCGTCGCGGCGAAGCTTTGGATCAGGCTGCTGGAGCCGGAAGAGATGCTGGAGATCATGGTAGCTCTGTGATGTGGTGGTGAGGTGAAGTGCGTCGGGGTCGTTGCCCGCACTTCTGACATCATCGGACTTGCGGTAACGGCCTTGAACTCATTTGTGTAAGGATTTGGTAATCGTTTTCGGAACACCATTGAGTGCGGGGTAAGACCCGTGCCGCCTGATCGCCGCGCACCAGCAGGAACGCGCAGAGCAGGACGACAATGGCGAGGCAGCTTCTCACGCGGCAGCGTCCTAATCTGAAGCCGTGCCTTCGTCGCGCTTCTTTGCCTGCTCTCTTTCAAGGTAATCACGCCCCAACCGGGAAATTCTTTCAGGCTAGCAAGAAGTTCCCGTGCGCTGGGCACCATGTCGTCGTGCCCATCCCGCTCCAGCTTCGCAATGAGATCGCACTGGTTGGCTACCCATTGCTCGCCCTCGCGGACGTGTCGCTCCGTTTCTTCGTAGACCGTTTCCATGATGTACAAAATGGACCCCGTTTTTAGCTGGGCTTCTTCCCGTCGTAGAGATCCTTGCGGGTTTGGTCCATCTCTCGCTTGCGCTCGTTCGTGACGGTTTTCATCTTTTCGAGGATTCGCCTCGATTCTGCGATGGATTCCTCTGCGGTGCTGAGCAGGCGCTCCGTATCGCCATCGCGTTTCCGTGATTTCACGGGCCGGACTCTATCCCTTTCTTTTCTTGGCGGCAATCGCCACGTTCGCCGTCCTCTCTGGCTGGTCCCCGGGCGGCAGCTCAAGCAGTGTGACGAACTGAGCTTCCCTCCTGTCATAAAAAAGGCCAAATTCTCCGCTCGATTTTCCAATCCATGGCGAAACTACCGCCGATTCCGGGGCTGCCTGTCCGAAGGCGCAGTTCTAGACATGACCGATCCAGTTACCATCAAAGCACATCCTCTTCACGTGGTCGGTTCGCAGCGGCACGGTTGGATGTGCACCGCCAACGACGATCCGGCGGGGCGACTGACCACCTTTCGCTGTACCATCACGGATGATGGCGTAGGCCTCGTTGTGCTGCTCATCGAGTCGACCGACGGTAGCCTTTACGCCGTCAGCGAGTATTTGAGCCTAAAGCTGGCGCGGGCGGCAGCACACGATCTGTACGGCATCGCGGCCCCGGAATGGACGGCGCATCGTACAAATGCTCAATGAGGAACCGGGCGAAAGCGGATTCAAGTCAAGACATCATCGGAAAGCAGGGCCAGCGTTCGCGCTTCTGGCGATTCAGAATTTTGTGATCCCCAAGAAACTTTGCATCCTGATTGTTGAAGATCACCAGGACACTCGCGAAACCCTCGCTTCACTCCTGACCGTATTGGGTCATCGGGTTGAGTCGTGCCCGGATAGTGAGACGGCTCTCGCTAGATTGAGTCACGACGGGCTTGACGTGCTGTTGACCGACGTAAGGCTTCCCGGCGCTGCTGCCTGGGACTATTTAGCTGAGCTGTCCAAACGCGGCAAAATGCCGCCGTGCGTGATTTCAATGAGCGCAGTGGATGATTTAAACTATCGCAAGAAAAGCGAGCAGGCCGGGTGCCTTGGCCATCTGGTCAAACCTTTCACGACGAACGAACTGGAAGTCCTACTTAGCGCTTTGTAGCTCGATTGGATGCTCTCGGCGCTTCCAATCGGTGGCAGGCGGTCATCGACAGAAACAAGAGCGAGAACGGCTTCTCGCGGTTATTATGCTACCGCAGCCGCGGCGCGCAGAGGGTCAACGAGGTTGCAAGTCATCTTCCGCAAACCAAACCTCGTACAACTCCACCCTGTCCGAGCGGTCCACTTGCACTTCATAGACCCAGCGCGGGCCGTCCGGCTGGCGCTCGCCCGGGTTCTACCCGGCTTCTTCCCACTCGCAGGAAACGACGATCCCTTCGCCCCAGTCGGCTTGTGTGGAGGTGGGCGACGGGCGCGCAGCTTGGAGTTCGTTGAAGCGCGGTTCGGTCATGGATTCGCAGCGCAATCGTCCGCCAGACGTTCCGGCCAGTCCGAGCGGTCCAGTCGAGAATCGTGCGTGGCCTTCCAGGTTGCGAGACGAGCGAGAAAGAGGCGGTTAAAAGTGCTACCGCTGCTGGCCAACTGCGGATGCTGGCGGATGGCGGTGCGTTGCGATTCCTCGACCGTGGTCAGCGGCGAGGAAGTACTGACGAGAACGTGCGTTTGCGCAGACTGCACCGGCCTCTCGACGGACGGTGTCGTAGGATTGATCCCCGCGAGCCGCAGGAGCACCAGTAAAAACAGGGCAGTGCCGCCAAAGAACAAGAAGGGCGAAGGGACAAACGGCTGAGCTTTGTCGGCGTGGAACCTGCCAGCATCGAATGCCGCCTTGCTTGCCTTTCTTTCGTAGCGACTGCTACATCCGGGGCAGAGGCGACGCTCCCGCCCATCAATCTGCCAGACATAGGCATTCCGACGCAGGACGACACCGCAAAGGTCACAGCGGCGCGTCTCAAAAAGCCTGAACATATCGCAATCGTGGCCTCACTGGAAACGTTCACCACGACCAACCATATACCCGCCTTGCATACCAAAAGCCCCGCCCAGGGGTCAAAAATAATCACGCGGTATCCATCATCGACGCGGATTTGAACGGCGATCAGCGGAGCGGGGCAGGGGACAGCTACACGATGGGTGCGAAAAGCGGTTCAATGTAGGACACCGTAGGACAACTATCCGTTGCAGAGTGTCGAAACAGATTGCAACAGGCACCATCTATCCACGCCCGATTAGAAGGACAATCAAAGGCGTAAGTACCTGATTTACAGAAAATTGGGCAGAGAAGGATTCGAACCTTCGAAGGCGTAAGCCAGTGGATTTACAGTCCACCCCGTTTGGCCACTTCGGTATCTACCCGACTGAAAATTGCCTCCGGCGGGCGGTGTAATTACCGCTGCAGATACTCGGCAGGCAATGGGAGATGCTTGTATAGGGGAGACCCGGCGCGTTGGCAAGGTCCCAAGCGAAATATTTTCGCAAAACCGGACGGATTATTTCAACTCGATCAAGCGAATTGACACCTGCTCCAGAGGGTAGTCGTTGGTGTCGCGTCCGCGTCGGCTGATGGAATCGAGAAACTCCAAGCCGCTTGTCACTTGTCCGAAGACCGTATAGTCTTTGTCCAGATCAGGTTCCGGCCGTAGAACGATGTAGAATTGGCTGCCGCTCGAAGCGCGTGAGGGGTTCAACGCCGGGGGCAGTGCCGCCATGGCAACCGCGCCCCGGACATGTTTGCGGTGAATCTCCGCCGGCAGCGTGTACCCCGGGCCGCCGGTGCCGGTCTTGCTGCGGTCGCTCTTGCGGCTGAGCGGGTCACCCATCTGGACCAGCGTCTCGGGGATGATGCGGTGGACCCCGGTGCCATTATAAAACTTCTTCGCCACGAGGCGCTTGAAATTTTCGACCGTCACCGGCGCATCCTGATCGAACAACGTGATGGTCACCACCTGATCTTCCGTTCCTCCTCCCGTCTGGAAATGGATCACCGCGACCGACGCCACCGCGCTTTGCACGGCAAACAGACACCAGCCGACCACAGCCAGTAGGACGCCTGACGATAAACGGCGACGAAAAGAGAAAGAATTCATTGAAAGGGGAAAGGCAAAGGACAAACGGTCACGCGGCAAGGGGGAGGAACTTCTTCGGAGGAAGAATCCGGCAGAGAAACGGCATCGAGCATGGCACCGAGCGGAGCGGCGTCGCGCCGCAGGTAGCCCAAAGCAACAAACGCCGCGCCGCCATGGCCTGCCGACGGAGCCGCGCTGGTGATGCGCCCGACCTCTTTTCCGGTCGCTTCGTCCACCGGAAACAGCCGCATCCCGGCGTAGAGCGGAGATGAATCCAGCGCGCGCAGACCGCAGAGGTGACGGTTGACATGGCCAACGCTCCGAATCCGCGAAACCACCTCTTGACCGATATAGCAGCCTTTGGAAAAACTGACCGCGCGGTCCTCGATCCCCGCTTCCGCTGGCAACGTGTTTTCGTCGAGTTCCGCTCCCCACGACGGCACCCCGAGCAGGATGCGCAACGATTCCAGCGCGTCCTCGTTCAACTCCGTGAAACCAGCCCCCGACACACGTGCATGGATTTCATGCGCCCGGGAGGCCTCGAAGAACAAGTCCAGCCCGTCGCAGTGAAACCGGTTCGTGCGAATCACGCGCACCCCGTCTCCAAGTTCCGTCAACGCCGGCAGCCACGCGGAAACATCCCTGGCAGAGGCGAAATTCGCCAGGTGAAGCAGGCCGAGCGACTCGGTCACGTCGTCGATCTGCACGTCATCGGCGATGATGTAGCGTTCCAGCCGGGCGGTAAGCGCTTCGCGGAGTTCGCCCGGAGCGTCGAGCAGGAGGGCATCCCCGGCGTCGCGGACAAAAGCGTCGGCGCACAGCTTGCCTTTGATCGTCATGACGCCGGTGTAGACGGATCGTTCCGCCGTGGCCAGCCGCATGTCGTTGCTAACCTGGCCGTTGAGGAAGCGTACGCGGTCCGCGCCGGTCAGCCGCAGTTTGGCGCGGTCGGACAAATCGAGGAAAACATCCTCCGCCGGGAGAGAAAAGTGCATCGCGTCGGCCCGGTTTACGCAGGGTTGAAAAAATCGCGGAGGATACGCAGCGTGCTCTTTTTCGGCTGGTTGGGATCGGAGCCGCCGATGGGAGCCACGCCCGGGGTACGGGCAGGCTCGGAGGAGATCGCCGCCGGAGCAAGATCAGGAGCGGACGCAGGTTCCGTCTGCATCGCCAGCGATTCGGCGGCAGCGGCAGGTTCAGCAGCCGGTTCATCCACCTGCGGGGCGACAGGGCGTGGCGGGAGAAACGCGTTGTAATTCCGAGTGACCACGCTGAAATCGAGGTCACCCCACTGCTTTTCGATTCCGTCCGCAAACACCTTCTCCATGGCGCTGGAGACGGGGGTCGGAATTTTTGTTTCCTCGGCGAGAGCCAGAGCCAGCCGAACATCCTTGAGCATGTGCTTGAGAGAAAAATTCGGATCGAAGTTTTCGGCCAGCATGGCCGGCAGCTTCATGTCCGAGGTGCCCGAACGCGAGCCGTTGAACTCCAGGGCGTCCACCAACCGTTGGCCGTCGATCCCGGCGGCGCGGACCAGAGCCAGCGATTCCGAGAGCGTCTGCACCGTGGCAGCCGTCAGCATGTTGGTGGCAATCTTGAGCACGCTGGCGTCGCCGACGCCGCCGACGTGGAGCACCTTCCGGGCGGTCACTTCCAGGATTGGACGCGCCTCTTCCAAGGCTTCCAGGGTGCCGCCGACGTAATAGTTCAGTTGTTTGTTTTGCGCCGCCAGCTTGCTGCCGGTGAAAGGCGCATCGAGATAGCGCGCCCCCTGGCTCTCGACAATGGCGGCAGCCTGCCGGGCCGCCGTGGGCGAAACGGTGGCGTGAGCAGCAATGAGGTGGCGCGGGGACAACGCGGCGGCGATGGTGCGCGCCACTTCCAGCAACGCGGTGTCATCGCTGACGAAGACCTGGATGATGTCGCAGAGGTCGGCAACCTCGACCACGCTGCCCAGGAAATTCGGCGCGGCATGCGGCGAACGGCTCCACACGTAGACCTGATGCCCGGCCCCGCGCAGGTTGGCAGCGACCCGGCTGCCGATGATCCCCAAGCCGATGACCCCGACTTTGATTCTGGTTTTGCGCGCGGTGGTCATCAATAGAGAGGAATACCGTTCCGTGGAGGGGAGCCGTTGTAAACTGGAAAATCTTTCGCCCGGTCTGCGGTGGAGTATCGACAATGGTTACGGGAGAAAGATTTCAACCTGGGCCTTGTCGCGCAGCGATTTGACGAGCGCCGCCACGGCATCCTTGCGTTTTTCTTCCTGTAGGTAGGACATGATCTGATCCTTGGCCTCGCTGAAGGGGGCGTTGTGGGCCGGGGTGTGCTTGGTGGCCTTGATCAGGTGGTAGCCGAACTGCGTGCGTACCGGCGCGCTCACCTCGCCGACCTTGAGCTTGAACGCGGCGTCGGCAAATTCGGGCATGATCCGGTCGCGGCTGAAAGGACCCAGGTCCTTGCTGATGATTTTTGCGCCGGGGTCGTTCGGGGCATCCTTGGCGACCGCCTCGAAGGATTCTCCTTTTTTGATGCGGTCGGCCAGCGCGTTGATTTTTTTCTCGGCGGCGAGCGCATCTTCTGGGGGAGCCTCCTTGCTGACGCTGACAAGAATGTGGCTGGCACTCACCATTTCCGGCGTATCAAATTTGTTGGGCGGGCCTTCCTTGTAGAATTTTTCGGCCTCGGCAGGCGTGACCGTGACCTGGTCGGCGATTTGACGTTCGATCCACTGCTTCTGGGCGAGTTGCACGCGGATGTTATGGCGGACCTGCTCGGGAGTCTGGCCGCTCTTTTTCAATTCGGCGTCAAAGGCTTCCGGAGTGGAGTATTGGCCACGCAAAGCGTTGTAGTGGTTCTCGATGTCCATGTCCGAGACGTTTTCTGCGGCGGAATCGCGGGTCAGGATGCGATCAACGATCATGTCATCGACTACGGATTGAAAAACGCGCCGCTGGTCCGCCGGGGGCATGTCCTTCAGAGAGCGGCTGTTGCTTTGCATCAGGGCATCGGTGACGCGTTCGAGTTCCTTTTTGCTGATCGGCTCGCCATCCACGGTCGCGGCAGGATCGGGGACGAGGTAAGGCGTGCTCGCCGGGGTCGGGCTGGCGACAGTGGCCGGGGTCTCAGCGGGTTTCGGCGTGGGAGAAGCTTGTTTCTTTGGAGTCTGGGCGGAGGCAGCGGTGATGGCGATTCCACAGAACACGGCAATCGGCACGAGAACGCGGAAGCGGCGAAAAACAGGCTTGGGTCTGGACGAAGGCATAAAGAAACGTGTGCGGGCAATTTCGCCGTGGCAACCACGGACGCCAGCGGAATCTTTTGGTGGGCAGCGCGCCCGAAAGGCAAACGCCCCGGCGACACATGTCCGCCGGGGCGTTTGCAATCAGATTTCCAGTCGGCGTCCGATCAAGGACAGCAGAGCGCGGGATGGGCTACGGCGCAGGGCTTTGGCCGGGCTTGCCACCTTGCTTGGGCTGCTCCTGACGAGTTTCCCGGGCAGGATTGGCGTTTTGCGGCTGCGGCTGGGTAGGACGCTCGGGCTGAGCGGCTCGCTCCTGTTGGCGCGCCTCACGGCGGGCATCCTGTTCCTGCTGGGCCTGCGGAACTGCTGGCTGGCTGGCGCGCTCCTGCTGGCGTGCCGCGCGGCGGGCTTCCCGTTCCTGATCCGCCTGGGAACTCGCCTGGGGTTCGGCGGGCTTCGCCGAGGGTTGCTGCGGTTGGCGGGTATCCTGCCGGGCGGCACGTTCCTCTTCGGTCCGACCGTTGGATGGTTGCGGTTGGGGATTTTCGGACGGTTGCGAAGGCTGACCGTTTGTACGCGCAGCCTGACGGGCGGCGCGGCGGGCTTCCTTATCCTGTTCCGTGTCCCCTCGCGCTGCGGCAGGGTTGGGCGTGTTTGTCGCAGGGACAGGCTGGCCATCGGCGCGCGCAGTTTGACGGGCGGCGCGGCGGGCTTCCTTGTCTGGTTCGGCATTCGGTTGCTGCACGGCGGCAGGTGCGCTGGCAGCAGGGGCACTCTGGCCGCTGGCCCGCTGTTCGCGCTCCTTCTGGCGAGCGTCGCGACGAGCAATCCGGTCGGCTTCGGTCAACGGCGCGTGCGGCGCGCCGGTTGCCTGAGCGGGCTGGGCACCTGAGACGAAGGGTTGCGCTCCGGTGGGTGCGGGCGGCGTGTTGCCGGGGGCACGTTCAACGCGGTCGCGCGCCGTTGCGGTGGGCGAGATCACCGGGTTCGCCGGGCGGGCCGGGGCGGCGGCGGCCTGTTGTTTGTATTGTTCACGGATGCGTTGACCGGCAGCCTGGTCCCCGCCAGGGTTCGTCCAGCCACGGGCGACTTGCGGCTGGGCGAGGGTTTGTTTGATGCGAGTCGGCTTGATCTGCGTAAAATTCACCGGTCGGCGCGCGATGGTCGGCGAGGCTACCTGGAGCACGCCGTTGAGCACCCGGGTCGGGTTGCCGCCGCTGCGCAGCCCGTCGCGCAGGAACCCTGGATCGTCCCGGCGTTCGATTTGCAGACGGGGAATGGGGCGCTCAACGTGGCTATTGATGAACGCGAAATCCGGGCCGTTGTTGTAGACGACGGTGCGATCGTGCTCGCGGCGGTAGTAAATATTCGTGACGTTGCGGGTGCGCTCGATGAACACGAAATTCTGCTGCGGTGGCAGGAGGACTTCGCCCAGCACGGGCGCGCCGAAGTTGCGCGTTTCCACGAAGCAATAGTTGGCCGGACCGATGTCGTACTGCACGTCCACGTTGGTGCCGTAACCGGCTTCTTCCGGTTCCACGTCGTTGTAGTCGATCTGCTCGGCCTGCTGGTGGTGGGAATCCACGACGCGGCCCTCGTAGACGCCTTCCTCGACCTTCGGAGGCAGCGGTGCCCAGCCGACGTAGTCGTCGTTCGTGCGCCAGGAGACCCAGCCGGGACCCCAATCATAACCCGGCACCCAGACCCAGCCGGTGTCTTTCAAGCGGGTCCAGCGGCCATAATGATAGGTGGCCCAACCGAAATTTTCGTAGGAAACCCAGGTCCAGCCGTCGTCGGTCTGCGCCCAGTAGCCGTCGGAGTACGGACGCCACTTGTCGGTTTTGTAAGCGACGAACGGCTGCCAGACGTAGCCGTACTCGGGGGTGTTGTACCAGTCGCCGTCGTCGGCCAGGCTGTTGTAGAACACGTCGAAGTTTACCTCGTCGGCACTGGCTCGTTGCAGCGGCGTGGCCGCCAGCAGCATGGCCAGGAGACAGGTCATTAATGCAGGGATTTTCATGGGGTGAGTTTGCTTTCTACGCGGGATAACAGACCATAGACCGCTAACGGCGGTGTTTATTCATGCGGACACTCGAATCATCGCAGCCCCTCGCTTTTTGCGCGTGTGCTGGTTTGACGCGGTGAACGCGTTTTGATCGCAGCTTTCATTCCTGATCTTCGTGCAAACCATCGTTATCGGCCACCGCAATCCCGACATGGATTCCGTCTGCTCGGCGCTAGGGTATGCGCGGCTCAAGCAGGCGCTCGGGTGGAACGATGTCATCGCGGGCCGGGCGGGCAACCTGAACGCGCGCATCCAGTTCGTGCTGGAGAAATTTGGCGTCGAGCCGCCGGTGTTCCTGAGCGACGTGACCCCGCAGGTGCGCGACGTGATGACCCGGGAAGTGGTGTCGGTGCGCGGCGATCATTCGGTCGCGCAGGCGTTGCGGTCCATCGAGCAGCGCCATGTGCGCGGCCTGCCGGTCGTAGACGAGAACAACCGCTGCCTGGGATTGCTCAGCACGATCCAACTGGTCCATCAGTTGTTCCCGTCGCAGCCGGAGCTGGAACGCGCCCGCGAGGTGCGTGCCGCGCTGGGTGACATCGTGCAAACCTTTGAGGGCTTGGTGGCGGCGGGCACGGCGGACATGGCGGTGCAGGATTACGTGCTGATGGTGGCGGCAGCCAAGACCGCGACCATGGTCCAACGGCTGCGTCAGCATCCCGCCGGGCGGGTGGTGCTGATCGTGGGCGACCGTGACAACATCCAAGAAATTGCGATTGAGGCGAACGTTCGCGCACTGATCATCACGGGCGGCGTGACGGTGCCGCGCGAGATTTTGTCCCGGGCGGAGGAGCGCGGGGTGACGGTGGTTCGCTCCCGGCACGACACGGCTACCACCGTGCTGTTGGCGCGCGGGGCGGTGCGAGCAGCGCGGGTGCTGGAGCGCGAGTTCGTCAGCTTCGAGGCGGACATTCCTCTGGAAGCCGCGCGGGCGAAGGTCGCGGCGGCGACGGATTCAATTTTCCCGGTGCTCGATCCCGAGCGGAGGTTGGTCGGCATCCTGACCAAGAGTGACTTTCTCAAAACGGTGCCGCGCCAGTTGATCCTCGTCGATCACAACGAACTCTCGCAGGCGGTCCACGGCGCGGACAAGCTCCCCATTATAGAAGTAATTGACCACCACCGGCTGGGCGGGTTTTCCACGGAGGCGCCGATCCACTTCTGGAACAATCCGGTCGGCTCGACCTGCACCATCGTCGCGTTGTTGTACCAGCAGAACGCCGTGCCGATCCCGCCTGCCACCGCCGGTTTGCTGATGGCCGGGCTGATCGCCGACACGCTTAACCTCTCGTCGCCGACGGCCACGCCGACCGACCGCACCGTGCTCGAACGGCTTGCGGGGATCGCCGGGATCGACGCCGCCACGCTCGCGGCGGAAATCTTTGCCGTCGGTTCGCCGCTGCTGACGCTCCAGCCGCGCGAGGTCGTCACCTCCGACAACAAAGAATACACGGAAGCCGGGGTGCGGTTCAGCGTCGCGCAAATCGAGGAACTTGGCTTCGGCCCGTTCTACGAGAAGCAAGCCGAACTGGCGGCGGCGCTGGATGGTTTCTGCGAGGGGAACCGGCTCTTTTTTTCCGCGTTGCTGGTCACGGACATCAACACGCAGAATTCGATCCTGCTCGTCAGTGGCGCGGAGGAGTTCCGGCAACAGATCGACTATCCGACGGCGGGGACGGGACTGTGGCAACTCGACGGGGTGGTGTCGCGCAAGAAGCAACTGTTGCCTTACCTGTTGCAACGGTTGCAGGAGACGCGAGCGTCCGGCGCGTCGTCGGCGGGAGGCGGGAATTAGTTCGCAGCTTTGGCAGGTTTTTTGGATGCGGCCAGAATTATTACCCAATAATGGGTTTAAGTTGCGCTTGACACGGCGGAGGTCTCAGTCAAAGTCCCCTTTGTCTATCGCTTTACTGTGAAAATGCTTTTTCGTGCGCTGCTTGCTTTGCTGATGCTGCCGTTCCTTGGGCAGGCGGCTCCGGCACCGGTGACGCTGCTCAATGTGTCCTACGATGTGACGCGTGGCTTCTATCGGGATTACAACGAACTGTTTACGAAAGACTGGAAGGCCAAGAACGCGCAGGAAGTGACCGTGACTATGTCGCACGACGGCAGCAGCGTGCAGGCGCGCCGGGTGCTCGATGGCCTGGATGCCGACGTGGTCACGATGAACCAGGACACGGACATCGACATCCTCGCGGAGCGCGGAAAATTGGTTGCAAAGGACTGGCGGACGAAATTCCCCAACGGCAGCGTGCCGTACACCTCGACGATCCTGTTCATGGTGCGCGGGGGCAATCCGAAGGGCATCAAGGATTGGGATGATCTCGTCAAGCCGGGGGTCAAAGTCATCATCCCGAACCCGAAGACCAGTGGCAACGGGCGGTACAGCTACCTAGCGGCGTGGGGATATGCGATGAAGAAAAGTGGCGGCAATGAGACGGCGGCGAAAGATTTTGTCACGAGGCTTTTCAAGAACGTCGTGGTGCTCGACAAGGGCGGACGCGCCGCCACCACGACCTTCGCCCAGCGGGGGATCGGAGACGTGCTGCTGACGTTCGAGAACGAGGTTTACGTGATCAAAAACGATCCGACGCTGGGGGGCGACAAGCTTCAGGAGGTGACGCCATCGCTGAGCATTCGCGCCGATCCGCCGATGGCCATCGTAGAGCCGAACGTCGAGAAGCACGGCACGCGGGCCGTGGCAGACGCATACCTGCGGTTTCTGTTTACCCCGGCGGCACAGGAATTGGCGGCGAAGAACTTTTACCGGCCCATCGACAAGGAAGTGCTGGCGCGGCACGCGGACGTTTTCCAACCCATCGAGCAGATCGACGTGCAGACGGCGTTCGGCGGCTGGGCGAAAGCGCAGAAGATTCATTTCGACGACGGTGGGACTTTCGACCAGATTTACCAGCCGTGATCGAGGTCCAAAAACTCAGGAAGACGTTTGGCCGCTACCCGGCGTTGCACGGCGTCGACCTCAAGATTGAAACGGGTGAACTGATCGCTCTGCTCGGGCCGTCGGGTTCGGGCAAGACGACGCTGCTGCGGCTGATCGCGGGGCTGGAGTTTGCCGACCCGGACGGAGGGGAGATTCTTTTCGACGGCGAGCCGGTGGGCGACCGGGCGGTGGGACAGCGCGGGGTGGGATTCGTGTTCCAGCATTACGCGCTGTTCCGGCACCTGAGCGTGTTTGAAAATGTGGCGTTCGGGCTGCGGGTGCGTCCATCGAAAACGCGGCCCAAGGATGCGGTGATCCGCGCCCGGGTGGACGAGCTTTTGCAATTGGTGCAGCTCGGCGACCTGGGCAAACGCTATCCGGCGCAGCTTTCGGGCGGGCAACGGCAGCGCGTGGCGTTGGCGCGGGCCTTGGCGATTGACCCGAGCGTGTTGTTGTTAGACGAGCCGTTCGGCGCGCTGGACGCCAAGGTGCGGCGGGACCTGCGCAAGTGGCTGCGGGAATTGCAACATCGGCTCAAGGTGACGACGGTTTTCGTCACGCACGACCAGGAGGAGGCACTCGAAATCGCGGATCGTGTAGTGATTATGAGCACGGGCAAGATCGAGCAGATCGGCACGCCGATTGAAGTGTACGACCGGCCCGCGACGCCGTTCGTCATCGAATTTCTGGGGGACGTGAACCGCATGTCCGCCGCCGGGGAGCAGACGGGCGTTTCGTCGCCGACGTACGTGCGCCCGCACGACATCGACATCGAACGCGAGCAGCGGGCGGACGGCACGCCAGCCATGGAGGCGACCGTGCGAGCGGTGCTCATCCGGGGGCCGGTAGCGCGGATCGAATTGGAGCGGACGGACAACCACGAGCGCGTCGAGGCGCAGATCAGCCGGACGCGGCTGGATGCGCTGGCCTTGCACGAGGGAGACCGGGTGTTTATCGAAACGTTGAAGCCGCAGAATATTCCGGGGGATTATGCGATTTGAGACCGTTCGCTGAATGAACGCGCCATCATTATTTCTCTGTCGTCCCGAGCGAAGGATCACGGAGTTGAAAGCCGAGTCTGCACGACAGCCGCAGGCAAACTTTCCAGCCGCCGGTAGGCGGGCAACGGTGTCTGCCGATGACCGGAAGTTCCTTCGGCGCGCTGACGCGCTGGCTCAGGATGACAGAGAGTTTTTGAGGTGGCCGCCTCGTCCGTAAAGCGTGATACAGGGGTGACGGGCAACAAAGGGATGGCTCACGATTCGTCCAACGAAGTTTCCGAGCAACCGCCGCTTTCGCGCTGGGCGAGATGGTTCTTTTATCCGGCGGAAGGTTCAACGCTGGCTCTGCCGCGCCCGGTGCGGATCATCAACTTCGCGGCGGCACTGGGGTTGATCGCGTTGTTCGTGTATGTGCCTTTCACCCAACTGACGACGGGCTGGAACTGGGCGGGGGTCTACCAATACCGCGAGAAATTCTATCAGGGGTTCGTCCTGACGATCATCATCTCGGTGATGTCGCTGTCTCTGAGCACGTTGTTCGGATTGCTGTCGGCACTGGCGGGGCGGTCGCGGTTTTTGCCCTTGCGGTATGCCAACCGGATTTACATCGACCTCGTGCGCGGCACGCCTCTGTTGGTGCAAATCCTGATTCTTTATTACGTCACTGCCAACGCCTTCGGGATCAACAACCGCAACGTGTGCGGGGTGTTGATCCTTTCGATTTCCTACGCCGCGTACATCAGCGAGGTCATCCGGGCCGGGATCGAAAGCGTGGGCAAAAGCCAGTTGGAATCCGCGAAAGCCATCGGGCTGACCACGGTCCAGACGTACCGCTACGTGATCTTTCCGCAGGCGTTGCGGCAGATGATGCCTTCGTTGGCGGGGCAGTTGGTGTCGCTGATCAAGGACAGTTCGCTGTTGTCGATTGTCTCGGTCAGCGAGTTCACTATGAACGCCCGCGAGACCAGCAACATCACGTTCAGCAGTTTCGAGTGTTACATCCCGCTGGCGGTGGGGTACCTGCTGTTGACGCTGCCGATTTCGTTCCTGACGCGTGCGCTGGAAAGTCGTGGCAAATTCGAGACGTGAACCCATGAAACTCCACGTCGATAACGTCTGCAAAACGTTCGCGGGCCACCGGGTGCTCGACGGGATTGCCATGCGCTTCGAGGCGGTGCAAACGCTCGCGCTCATCGGGCCGTCGGGCGGGGGGAAATCGACGTTTCTGCGCATCCTCGCCGGGCTGGAATATCCCGATGGCCCGGCGAGCCGCGTGGTGATCGACGACATGCCGGTGGTGTACCGGGAAGCGGAACTGGCCAAGCACCGGCGCACCATCGGCACGGTGTTTCAGGCGTACAATTTGTTTCCGCATCTGAGCGCGCTGGAGAACGTCATGCTGCCGCTCGAAAAGGTGCACGGCAACCCGCGCGCCGAAGCGCGGGAAATCGCCATGCAGGCGTTGAAACGCTTCCGGCTGGACCAGCATTCGCACAAGCGACCGGCGGAACTAAGCGGCGGGCAGCGGCAGCGCGTGGCGATTGCCCGGGCGATTGCGATCAAGCCCCGGTTGCTGTTCTTCGACGAGCCGACCAGCGCGCTCGACCCGGAGATGACCGGGGGCGTGTTGGAGATCATTGAAGAACTGCGCGACGAGGGCCGGGATTTCGTGCTGGTGACGCACGAGATGGGTTTTGCGCGGCGGGTGGCGGATCAGGTGGCGTTGCTGGCGGAGGGGAGGATCGTGGAATCCGGGCCAGCGACGCAGGTGTTCGACGCGCCGAAAGAAGAGGTGAGTCGGCAGTTTTTTGCGAAGGTGCTGAAGTATTGAGGCGGTCGATGGCGAGCGGTGGATTTTCGATTTTACCGCGCGCTGGTTCGTAGATTAAACCTCGGTGCGGACACAAGGTCCTGTTTTCATGAAAATCACCAGTCTCAGAATCTTCGCACTCGTTTTCCTCTGCCTGAGCACCAGCGGACTGCGTGCTCAAAACGGACCCGACGCGAAAGCCCGTGTCGGCACAACCCCACGGATCCTCGCCGACATCGAAACGGCGCGTGCAGCCAAAGAGAAAAAGCTGGAGGCAGCCTTTCTGAAGGCGATTCGTGCGGTCGAGAGCGGCGAGACGATTTCGCCGGGCCGGGCCGGGATGGTCGTCGCTGGGTTGAAGGCTTCACAAGCCGCGTGGCAGGAGTTCCGGCGCAAACAGTGCGAGTTTCTCTACGGCTATTCTTACGAGGAAATCGGCTCGCTGGGAGCGCGCGCGGCGGGAATCTGGGAATACGAAAGCCACCTGATCGACCAGCGCATCAATGAGTTAGAGAATCCGCCAAACTTCTTTTGATCACCACGAGCGGCGCAGCCTTGCACAAAGGATTTTGAACACAGACCTACTCGCAGCCGCCAACGAATTGCTGTCACCCGCGAGGAAGTTTGCCTTGTTCGGTGGGCTGCACCTTTGCATCCTGTTCCTCACGGTGGCGCTGCCCTTCGTGTTGAGCCGGTTTACCTACCGGCAGGACCGTCCGAAACTGGCGCGGGGGCTGGCGGTCGGACTGGCGGTGGTGTTGTTGCTCAACCGGATCATGGCGCTGGTGTGGGGATACCACGAAGGCCGGATCACGCGCTGGCCGGACGCCCTGCCGATGCACCTGTGCGACTGGGCGTCTTTCGCCGTGATCATCGCGCTGGTCTGGCGCGGGCAGTTGGCTTACGAACTGGCTTACCTGTGGGGATTGAGCGGGACGTTTCAGGCGGTGCTGACGCCTGATTTGACCGAGACGTTCCCTAACCCGTTTTTCATCGGGTTCTTCGTCGATCACTGCGGGATCATCGTGTCCGTGCTGTTTTTGACGTGGGGCTTGAAGATGAGGCCGCTGCCGGGAGCCGTGTGGCGGGCGGCGGGTTGGAGCCAGGTCTATCTGGTGTGCGCGGGCACGGTGGACTTCCTCTCCGGCGCGAACTACGGGTATCTGCGTGCGAAGACGGCGCACCATTCCCTGCTGGATTATT
The DNA here is from genome assembly GCA_964236475.1 of uncultured Chthoniobacterales bacterium. Taxonomy (GTDB): domain Bacteria; phylum Verrucomicrobiota; class Verrucomicrobiia; order Chthoniobacterales; family SZAS-18; genus CAHJWO01. The sequence continues at coordinate 36,038 of CAXSED010000004.1, read as the reverse complement.
TCGGGCCGTGGCCCTGGTATATTCTGACCTTGGAAGTGATGATGGTGGTGTTTTTCACGGCGTTTTATGCGCCGTTCTGGCTGGCGAACCGGCGAAAAATAGGGAGTGGTTCGGAGAGCCAACCCTCCCTTGGGGACGACCGGCGCGGGGCGCCTGACCCGAAGTTTTAGCGGGTGGCACGCAGCAGCTTGGCCAGCACGGCGGGATCGGTCGTCGGGAGTTGGCAGGCGCCGTCCTGGCAGACGTAGGCGGTGGCGTGTCCGCCGGTCATGGTCATCCCTTGCAGGAAAGGCAGCCGCCGGGCAAGCTCGCGCTGACCGTCGCCGCCGTCCGCCAGCAGGAGCACCTCGGTGGGCAGAAAGCGCGCGTGGACGGTGCGCAGCAGGGCCTGCGTGTCGGGCTGGCCCGGGTGACCGGCGATGACGATCTGTTTAGGCTCCTCGGACAAGGTATCGAGCGCGGTGAGCATCAACGGCATGGATTGGGCGAGACGCTCGGGTTGTGCGGTCGCGCCAAACGCCGCGACGGTGGCGGCGGCCTGCGCACGGAGTTCGGCGTGGCCCGTCATCGTCGCCAAGCGGGCGAGGTTGAGCGCCGAAATGCTGCTCGCACTGGGTTCCGCGCCGTCGTGGTCTTCCTTCATACGCAGGAGGACGTTGGGATCGTGCGCGCCGGACGAGAAGTAGCCGCCCGCCTCCCGGTCGAGGAAAAGATCGTCCTGTTTGGCCTGGAGTCGTTCGGCCCAGATAAGGTGCGCCACATCGAAACCGGCTTCGTAGAGGTCCAACAAACCCTGGATCAAAAAAGCGTAGTCGTCCGCGAAACCTTCAACCGGCGCGGCTCCCTGGCGGTACGAGCGCAGAAGAACACCTTCTTTTTCCCGGTAGAGATTTTGCCGGATAAAGTCCGCCGCGCGTCGGGCCGTCGCCAGGGAGGCGTCGTCGCCGAGCACCTGGGCGGCGCGGGCGAACGCGGAAATCATGAGACCGTTCCAGGCGGTGATGATCTTGTCGTCGAGATGGGGGCGGGGACGGCGGTTGCGGACAGCGAGTAGTTTGGAGCACGCGCTGGCGAGCAGGTCTGTCGTGGCGTTCGGCGTGGACGGCGCGGGGTGGATGTAGAGGATGTTCTTGCCGGTAAATTCTCCCTGCGGATCGCTGCCGGGAGGTGTGTTGCCTCCGGGTTGCACGCCGTAATGTTCGCAGAAAGTTTTCGCTTCTTCCCCGGTGAGGACGGATTCGATTTCCGACCTGGTCCAGACGTAGAACGCGCCTTCCGCATGCTCAGGCCGGTCCGCCGCGAGGAGGCTGTCCGCGTCTTCGGCGCAGAAGAAGCCGCCTTCGGGTGAAGTGAGGTCTCGCTGCACGTAGGCAAGGATGTCCCGCGCGGTGTCCGCATATTCAGACGCGCCGCTGAGTTGGTAGGCTTCGAGGTAGGCGACCGCCAGTTGAGCCTGATCGTAAAGCATTTTCTCGAAATGCGGCACGTGCCAGAAACGGTCCACGGAATAGCGGTGGAAGCCGCCGCCGAGATGATCGTGGATGCCGCCAGCCGCCATGTGGTCGAGCGTGGCGAGGAGCATGGTTTCGGCGTTTTGGCCGTCGGGGTCGTCGGGGGTGAGGCGGGCGCGGGCGCGGGCCAGGAGCGCGAGCGTGACCGGGCGGGGAAATTTCGGCTCCGAACCGAAACCGCCCTGGTCGGGATCGAATGTGGCGGCCAGCGGCTGGAGGGCGGCGCGCAGAATTTCCCGGATGGGCCGGGTTGCGCCGGTGGCGGGGGGAGCGGGTTGAGGGCGGACGTGGTCGCGCAGGGCGGCCAGGAGGCGTTCGCCTTGGGCTTTGACCTTGTCGCGTTCGTCGTGCCAGGCGTGGGCGACGGATCGGCAGACCGACACGAAGCCGCGCCTGCCGTAGCGGTCATCGGGCGGGAAATAGGTGCCGCCGACGACCGGCGTCAGATCGGGTTGCAACCAGACGCTCATGGGCCAGCCGCCGCTGCCGGTGGTGGCCTGCACGAAGGTCATGTAGACGCGGTCCACGTCGGGTCGTTCCTCGCGGTCGAGCTTGATGTTGATGAAGAGGTCGTTCATCACGGCGGCGGTCGCCGGGTTTTCGAAAGACTCGTGCGCCATGACGTGGCACCAGTGGCAGGTCGAATAACCAATGGACAGGAAGATCGGTCTGTTTTCCGAGCGCGCCTTGGCGAAGGCTTCCTCGCCCCAGGGATACCAATCGACGGGGTTGTACGCGTGCTGGAGCAGGTAGGGCGATTTTTCGTGGATCAAGCGGTTCGCCGGGGGCGTGAGGGAAGGAGACGGGTCCATCTGGTAGTATAAATATCGACACTCGGTGGCGGCGACGCCGGACGAAAGCGCCGGGAGTGGAAGATTTCTCGACCGGCTGGGCACTTTCTCTAAGATGGGGCCGAAAGATGGATTTGGCGACACTCAGCAAAACGGAAACGGCGGATTATCAGGTCAGGCTCGACGTTTTCGAGGGGCCGCTCGATTTGCTGCTCTATCTGGTGCGCAAGGAGGAGGTTGAGCTTTATGATTTGTCGCTCGAACGACTCATCCAGCAATACCTGGATTATCTCGCGGCGGTGCCCCAGCCGGACCTGGACCGGGCGGGGGATTTCATCGCCATGGCCGCGCATCTGATTTATCTGAAAAGCCGCCGCCTGCTCCCGCCCGACCAGCAACCACCGGGGACGGAGGATGAGGAGGAGATCGACCCGCGCTGGGAATTAATCCGCCAGTTGGTCGAGTACAAGAAGTTCAAGGACGTGGCGGGGCATCTTCAGAACGTGGAAACCTCGCGGCTGGATCGTTTTACGCGTCCGCCGGGTTTGCCGCCGGAGATCGACCGCGACGAGGAAATGCTTTCCGGCGCGCTGGCGTTGGGGGACATCGGGGTGTTCGATTTGTTGAAGGCTTTCCAAAAGACCTTGCGGCGTTTTGAAACGAAGACCGCCGACACGCGCACGGTTATCTTCGAGGAAAACTTTACGGTGGCCGACAAAATCGAGACATTGCGCGGGCTGATGGCGCAGTCGCGCGGGCAGGGGCTGACGTTTACGGAGATGTTCGTGCGAACCACGTCGCGGGTGGAAATGGTGGTGACGTTTCTGGCCTTGCTGGAACTGGTGCGGCTCAAGCAGTTGCGCGTGGAGCAGTCGGCGGCGTTCGAGGAAGTCACGATCTTCCAGCAGGAGGCTGCCGTGCCTTCGACGGACGCGGCAGCGACGTAAATCCATCGCTTGCAGGCGCGCAACCCTGTTTTATGGTGGGCCTCTCTTTTACGCGAAGCAGTTTTCCCCCGCCGACCCGATGACGTTGCCGCAGGTGCTCGAAGCCCTGATCTTTGCCTCTCCCAAGCCGTTGACGGTCGGGGAGATGCGCGCCGCGCTCAAATCGGCGGCAGAGTCGACCGAGGAGCCGCTCGCCGCGACCCTGGCGCGATGCGGGGAGCAAGATATTCTGAATTCTCTGGGAGCGCTGGCCGCCGGATACCGGCAGGGGGACCGCAGTTTTGAACTGACCGAGACCGCCGCCGGCTGGCAGCTCATCACCACGGCGGCGAGTGCGCCCTGGGTGCGTCAGCTTTTCCCAGAAAACCGGCCTGCCCGGCTGAGCGCGCCCGCGCTGGAAACCCTCGCTATCATCGCCTACCGCCAGCCGCTGCCGCGCTCGGAGGTGGAAGCGGTGCGCGGGGTGGACGCCGGGGGCGTCGTGCAAACGCTGCTCGACCGGGGACTCGTGCGCATCGCGGGCCGGGCCGAACTGCCCGGGCGTCCGCTGCTCTATGCCACCACGCCGCTTTTTCTCGAACACTTCGGGCTGAAGGACGTGAAGGAACTGCCTGCCTTCGAGGAATTGCGTCTGACGCTGCTTGCCAAGGAGGAACCCGCGCGCGCTGCCGACGGGGTGGAACCGCCGGTTGCGCCGCCCGTGACGTGAAGTCCATGCTTCCAGGCTCGCATTGCCTGAGAGCCGCGTGTTACTCTAACCCAGCTTCCTGCCTTCGACCGATGGAACTCTCCGACTTGCGCAGCAAAATCGACGGTCTCGATAACGAACTGATCCGTCTCCTGAACGAGCGGGCGGACCTCGTGCGCGACGTGGGCGAGGTCAAGCGTTCGACGGGTCAGGAGATCTACGCGCCGGAGCGTGAGGAGCACGTCCTGAGTGCGCTGGTCGCCAAGAGTGCGGCCCAGGGGGGCAGGCTGCCGCCGGAAAGTCTGCGGGCGATTTACCGGGAGATCATGTCCGCCTCTCTGGCGTTGGAAAAGGATCTGGCCATCGCGTACTTTGGCCCGGAGGCGACCTGGACCCACCAGGCGGCGCGGGGAAAGTTCGGCGCGAGCGTGCGTTATCTCTCGCAGGGGAGTATCAGCGACGTGTTCGACGCCGTGGCGCGGGGCCGGGCGGACTACGGGGTGGTGCCCATCGAAAATTCCACGGAGGGCGCGGTGAACCATACGTTGGACGAATTTATCGAGAGCGACCTGCGCATCTGTGCGCAGGTGGCGCTCAAGATCGAGCATCATCTGCTGGCCCGGATTCCGCGTGAGGCGGTGCGGCGGGTTTTCAGCCATCCGCAAGTGTTCGGACAATGCCGCCAGTGGCTGCGCATCAACCTGCCGACGGTCGATCTGATCGAGGTGGCAAGCACGTCACGCGCGGGTGAGATGGCCGCACAGGCGGACGACGCCGGAGCGTTGGCCGGGCGCATGGTCGGCGAGCGTTACGGGTTGGAGATTCTGGACGCCGGAATTCAGGATTTGCCGAACAACACGACGCGTTTTCTCGTGATCGGTCCGCGCGACTGTCCGCCGACCGGGCACGACCGTACCTCGCTGATGTTCGGCGTGCCGGACCGGGCGGGCGCGCTGTTCGCCGCGCTGGAACCACTGCAAGGGGCGGGCATCAGCATGAGCAAGATCGAGAGCCGCCCATCGAAACGCAAGCCGTGGGAATACGTGTTTTTCGTCGATGTCGAAGGCCACCGTCAAGAGGAGACTCTGGTCGGCGCGATGAAGGCGTTGGAAGACCGATGCAGCTTCCTGAAGGTGCTGGGCAGCTACCCGACCATGCCGAGCGCGGTGGGGTGAGAGTTCTCCTACTCACCGGACCGGAAAGAGGCACTCGGCGGCCAGGGTCCATGCAAAATAGGCGAGGTTGATCCCGATCAGCACAACCGGAATGTTCCGGCGATAAAGCTGCCGGGCGCGTGCTTTTTCCGCGGGCGTCGTCAGAAAGCTGAACGGGATGGCGGGCGCAAGCGTCAACAGGAAAAGTGGCAGAAAAGTCTGCCAGATGAACACAATCGGCAGATAATAACGCTCCGTCTGGTAGCGGGCGCTGAGAAAGACGGCGTACGAGCAGGCGGTGAAGGCAGCAAGGAAACCCAGGAATCGCGTGGAAACGGTGCGCTCGTTTCCCCGGCGCATGACCGCCGATACCCAGCCGAGGCCCAGGCTGAAAATCAGCAGAGACGAAACGCCCCAAACCTGACCAGCCGTGAGGCGCGCCGGGGTGATTTCCGCGTAATGAAAAACGACTTTGCCGACGAGGTCACGCACATGCCTGACCGGCATCCAATACATGTACGGATCGAAAAGCACGAAAACGACGATGGCCCCGCCTAACGCCGCCAGCACGGTTTTCCAGTTCGACGCTGCAAGGAGGACGAGCGCAAAAAACGCGCCGCTGAACGCACCGATGTCGGCGCGGACGGCAACGGTGACGCCAAGGACCAGCGACCAGGCTGCGTACAGAACGGGGGACGCCGGGGTGGGAGCCTCGTCGATGGCAAGCGTCAGGAGGCAAAGCAGGACGATCAGCAGCGTGGCGACCGCCGACGGCGCGGAAGCGTGAACGTAAAGCGGGTTGACGGCGAGCAGGCCACCGGCGGCCACCGCCCAAAGGAGGTTCCGGCGGAGCGCATAAATGAGCGTCGTGACGCAAGCGATGAGAAAAGCGTCGGCGAGCGTCATCCATGCGACGAGTGCCGTGGGATAGGAAATCCCGAGAAGGGTATGCAGAAGCCGGGTGCCGTCGATCACGGGGCGGCCCGGGTAACCGTACATGTTGCTTAACTCGAATTGCCGCGCGTCGTCGTCCTGCACAAAGCGTGCTTCGTTGGACCAATTGAGGTCATCCTGCGACCCCAGAAACGCCCAGCGACTGCCTTGGAGCAGGCAGGCGCACAGGAAGCTGGTCACGAAGATTTTGAGCAGGACTCCCGGGCGCAACACTGCGAATATCGCCGGACGGACGGACGGCGGCGAAGGTGGGGTTGCCCCGAACATCGAAAGGCCGCGTCTCAGAACCCTCTTTCGATCTCCCATTTCTCCATCAGTTCAATGGGCACTTCGCTCAGGAAACGTGAGGGCCGCTGGAACATATCGCCGTAGCCGGCGTTGAGCTTCATGTAGGGATAGGTCAGGTAAAGCTCGTCGCAGGCGCGGGTGACCGCCACGTAGAATAAACGCCGTTCTTCTTCGATAGCTGCCGGGGATTCCAGAGAACGGTTGCTCGGAAAGGAACCTTCCGTCAGGTGGATCACGAAGACCACCTTCCATTCCAGACCTTTGGCTTGGTGGATGCTCGAAAGCGTGACGCGCTCGGTATCGCGTTCTTCCTCGCCGGTGTTGAGGGCTGCCTCCGTTTCCAAGGAGGACACGAGGGCCAGTTGCGAGAGGAATTCGGCGGGATCGGCGTATTGGCGGGCGTAATTTGCCAGAACGTTCAGTTCTTCCCGACGCACCTCGTAGTTGGGGAATTTTGTCTTGGCGTAGTCGTCGTAGACCGCCTCGACCACGCTCTCGATGGCACTGGACGGCGCGATTAGTTTCCCGCCGGGCGCGATTTCTTCGAGCGTGTGAACGAACTGTTTCCACATCTTCTCGCTTTTCGCGCCGACCTTGGCTCCGAGGAACGCGTCGGCGAAGGAGTCGACGGCCTCGCTCTCGGCCAAGTTTTTCTCGAAATGCGTCCACAGCTTGTCCGCCGCCGCCCCGCCGACGCCGGGCAAGAGACGGACGATGCGCTTGAAGGCGATTTCGTCGTGATGGTTCGCGGCGAACTTAAGGAACGACGCCACGTCCTTGATGTGCGCCTGCTCGAAAAACCGCAGGCCGCTCGTGATCTGGAAGGGAACACCGTGACGGGTCAGTTCGATCTGGAGTTCCAGCGCGTGAAAGTGTGCCCGGTAGAGGACCGCGATTTCGTTGAGTTCGACGCCCTCGTCGCGCAGTTCGAGGATGCGCTGGGTGACGAACTGCGCCTGCATGTTGCTGTCGTTAAGTTCGAGCAGCGCGGGCTTGACCTGGCGGGTCTCGCGGTGCGCCGTCAGTTCCTTGGGGAACTGGTCCACGTTGGCCTCAATGGCGGCGTTGGCCACCTGGAGAATTTCGGGCACGCTGCGGTAATTCGTTTCGATCTTGTAGGTGCGCGCCGCCGGGTAGCGTTTCGTGAATTGCAGGATGTTGCGGAAATCCGCCCCGCGCCACGAGTAGATCGACTGCGCGTCGTCGCCGACGACCATGATGTTCTGATGCTGCGCGGCGAGCACGTCCACGAACTCGGCTTGGATATGGTTCGTGTCCTGGTATTCATCGACGAGCACGAACTCGAACTGCCGTTGGTAGATGTTGGCGATTTCCTCGTGCTCGGTCAGCAGCTTGAGCGACTTGGTGAGCAGGTCGTCGAAATCCATCGTGTTCGTGGATTTTTTCTTTCGTTCGTAGCTGTCGTGGACGGCTTTGAGCTGTTCGACCTGATCGAGAAAATACGGGTATTTGGTGTCAACGATATGCCCGATGCCCCGGTTGGTGTTGACCGCCATGCTGAAGATGTCCGTCACAACTTCCGCTTTGGGGAAACGTTTTTCCTTGGGGTCGATCCCGGCGGCGGCAATGACCGTCTTCATGAGGTCTTCCTGGTCCTCGCGGTCCATGATGGAAAACCCGCGCCGCCAGCCCAGCGTCTCGGCGTGGCGTCGCAAAATCTTGTTGCCGATGGAATGGAACGTCCCGCCCCAGAGTCCTTCCGTGCTGTCGGGCAACAGCGACGAAACGCGGTCGAGCATCTCGCGGGAAGCCTTGTTGGTGAAAGTCAAAAGAAGGATGTTGGACGGCGCGACGCCGTTTTCCAACAGGTAGGCCACGCGGTAGGTGAGGGTGCGCGTCTTGCCGCTGCCCGCCCCCGCGATGACGAGCATCGGCCCAGGACCGGCGGTGACGGCCTCGCACTGCTGGGCGTTGAGTTCGCCGGGGTAGTCGATGCGCCGACCGGACGGTGTCGGGGTGACCGTGCGGTTGAGCTTGAAGGTGCGAGCCATGCGCTCAAGATGCCCGCTCGCGGGCCGCGCTTCAAGGAGCAAGCGGCAGCATTTCGCGCCCGCGAGGACCAGGACGCGGACCGAGCGCCGAAATGCTTGCGTCTCTGCGGTTGCAATCGGCGGCGGAAGCCATTAAAACAGCCGCATGTCCATGCCCAAACCGTTCCTCCTCTCTCTTCTAGCCAGTGCGGCGGCGATTCTCAGCGTGCCGTCGGCGCCCGTGCGGGCGCAAGATATCCCGGTGGGCGAGTACGCCTCGTTGACCGGCAGCGAAGCGACGTTCGGCATCAACTCGGACAACGGCGTGCAGCTCGCCGCCGAGGAAATCAACAACGCGGGCGGTGTGCTCGGGCGCAAGATCAAGCTCATCGTCGAGGACGACCAATCGAAACCCGGCCAGCCGTCGTCCGCCGTGAAGAAGCTCATCGCCAACGACAAGGTGGTTGCCGTGATCGGTGAGATCGCCAGCTCCCGCTCGCTGGAAGCCGCGCCCATTTGCCAGGAAGCCAAGATCCCAATGGTTTCGCCCGGGTCCACGAACCCGACCGTCACCGAAAAGGGCGACTACATTTTCCGTGTCTGTTTCATTGATCCGTTCCAGGGGACGGTGATGGCCAAGTTTGCCCTCGACACACTGCACGCGAAGAAGGTCGCGATCCTCTCGGACGTGACCAGTGACTATTCAAAGGGGCTGTCGCAATATTTCACCGAATACTACAAGAGCCACGGCGGCCAGATCGTGATCGAACGCTCCTACAGCGGCAGCGGGAAGGACAAGGATTTTCGCGCGCAGCTCACCGCCATCAAGTCCACGCAGCCGGACGCGATCTTCGTCCCCGGCTATTACACGGAAGCAGGCCTGATCGGTAAGCAGGCGCGCATTTTGGGACTGAAGGTTCCGTTGCTCGGCGGCGACGGCTGGGACAGCCCGAAGTTGGCGGAGATCGCGGGCAGCGCGCTCGATGGCTGCTATTTTTCCACCCACTTTTCGCCCGCCGACCAGAACCCGAAGGTGCAGGATTTCGTCAAGAAATACACGGCGAAGTTCAAAGCGGCACCCGATGGCATGGCCCCGCTGGGCTACGACGCCATGATGATCCTGGCCGATGCCATCAAAAAGGCCGGCACTACTGATGGCGACAAGGTGCGTGCCGCTCTCACCGGAGTGAAGGATTACGAGGCTGTCACCGGCAAGATCAGCATTGACGACAAGCGTAACGCCACGAAATCGGCGGTGGTGCTCGAGGTGGAAGGCAAGGAGAACAAGTTCGTCGCGTCGGTGGCACCCTGATCCGGCAGGGCAGGGGTTTTAAGAGGGACGCTATCGAACTCATGAGCGGCATTGAATTTCTCCAACAGCTCATCAACGGCTTGTCGCTCGGGGCGTTCTACGCGCTCATCGCGTTGGGCTACACGATGGTCTACGGGGTGCTGCGCTTCATTAACTTTGCGCACGGCGATGTGTTCATGATGGGCGCGTTTGCGGGTTATTGGCTGACGCCGAAGATCATGCCGCACTTTCCGGGCAACGCCGCGCCGCTCGGGGTTTGCCTCGTGATGCTCGTGACGATGGCGGCGTGCGCCACGCTGGGCATCGTGATCGAAAAGCTCGCCTACCGTCCGTTGCGCAGCCGCCCGAAACTGACGGTGCTCATCACCGCCATCGGGGTGTCGCTGCTGCTGGAATACGGCGGGCAGTTCGTCTTCGGCCCCGACCCGAAATCCTTTCCTGATCTTATCACCGACAGCGCCCTCGAAGGCACCGGCGCGCTGACCATCACGTGCAGCCAAGTGATCGCCATCAGCGTAACCGTGGGCCTGCTCGTGGCACTGTCGTTCATCGTCAAGCGAACAAAACTAGGCCTGGCCATGCGGGCGCTTTCCAATAATCCGACCGCCGCCGCACTGATGGGCGTGAACCTCGACACGGTCATTTCGTTCACCTTCGGGTTGGGTTCCGCGCTGGCGGGTGCGGCGGGTATTTTGTGGTCCATCTCGAACCCGTCGATTGACCCATTGATGGGCATTCTGCCCGGCATTAAAGCGTTCGTCGCGGCGGTGCTCGGCGGAATCGGCAACATCCCCGGCGCGGCCATCGGAGGGTTGGTCATCGGCATCGTGGAAACGTTCGTCGCCGGATCGAAATTTTCGTCGTACCGCGATGCCATCGCCTTTGCCGTGCTGATCATCATTCTCCTGTTCAAGCCCGCTGGCCTGCTCGGCAAGTCGCAGGTGGAAAAAGTCTAACCGATCCGCTGTGAACGGCTACCTGCGATCCAAGAAAATGTGGCTGTTGGCGGCGGTGGTTGCCAGCTTGATTGTCTCGCAGTTCGCCGGGTCGATCAACGGCTATTACTTGCAGGTCATCAAGTTCGTCGGCATCAATATCATCCTGGCCGTCAGCTTGAACCTGATCAACGGATATACAGGCCAGTTTTCGCTCGGACACGCGGGATTCATGGCCATTGGGGCCTATGTCTCGGCTTACCTTTCCAAGGAGCACGGCGCGGAGATCATGCATCTGTTGGGTGGCGGGAATTTTGCGTTGGTTGTGCTGTTTATTTGCGTGCTGCTGGCCGGTGGGGTGGCGGCAGCGGTTGCCGGTTTGGTGGTCGGCGTGCCGTCGCTGCGGTTGCGCGGCGATTATCTAGCCATCGTCACGCTGGGTTTCGGTGAGATCATCCGTGTCATCATCCAGAACACGGATGCGGTGGGCGGCGCGGCGGGCTACCCCGGCGTACCGGACTACACGACGTTCTTCTGGGTCTACGCGCTGGCGGCAGTCACGATCTATATCGTGGTGAGCCTGATCGACTCCACCTATGGCCGGGGTTTTCTCACCGTGCGCGACGACGAGGTCGCCGCCGAAGCCATGGGCATCAACACCACGAAGTACAAGGTGGTTGCTTTCGTGATGGGCGCGTTTTTCGCCGGGATCGCGGGTGGACTGTTCGCGCACACGACGACCTACATCAACCCTGGCGGCTTCGATTTCCAGCGCTCCATCGAGATCGTCGTGATCGTCATCCTCGGTGGGATGGGCAACACGGCGGGCGTCGTCTTCGCGGCGATTTTGCTGACGGTGCTGGCGGAATACCTGCGCTTCGTGGCAGGTTATACCTTCCTGCCGGACTGGATGCGCAAACTCGCCGCCAACCGCACGATCATCTACGCGCTGGTGCTCATCGCGCTCATGCTGCTGCGTCCGCAGGGACTCTTCGGGGGCATCCGTGCGTTCGGCGGCAGACCGACCCGGAAAGCGGTTCCAGCCATCTGAACATTGCCATGGCCGCCCTGCTCAACGTCAACCAATGCACCGTGCAGTTCGGCGGTCTGAAAGCCGTGTCCGAGCTGGACATGCAGATCGGCGACCGCGACCTCATCGGCCTCATCGGCCCCAACGGCGCGGGCAAGACGACCGTTTTCAACATCATCACCGGCGTCTACAAACCCACCACAGGGCAAATCACGTTCGAGGGCAGGAATGTCGCCGGTCTGAAGCCGAATAAAATCGCTCGGGCCGGGATTGCGCGCACGTTCCAGAACATCCGGCTCTTCGGCTCGCTGAGCGTTTTCGACAACGTGCGCGCGTCCTTCAACCTGCGGCTGGCACACGGGTTTTCCCACTCGCTCTGGCGCACGCCCGCCTTTTACCGTGAGGAGGCCGAAATCGAGCGGCAGGTCATGGAGCTGCTCGACATCTTCGACCTGGGCAAACGCCGCGACGAACTTTGCACCAGCCTCGCTTATGGGGACCAGCGCAGGTTGGAAATCGTCCGTGCGTTGGCGACCCGGCCCAAGCTCCTGTTACTCGACGAACCCGCCGCCGGGATGAACCCCACCGAGAAAGAAGAACTCACCCGTTTGATCCGTTTCATCAAAGACAAGTTCGAGATTGCCGTGCTGCTCGTGGAGCACGACATGAAAGTGGTCATGGGGATTTGCGAGCGCATTCTCGTGCTCGATCACGGCGTCAAAATCGCCGAGGGCAACCCGTCGGAAATCACGCGCAATCCGAAGGTGATCGAGGCCTACCTGGGCGAGCAGCCAGCAGAGGAAGGAGATGCCGCCCATGCTTGAACTCGAAAACGTTCGGGTCAGCTATGGCTCCATCGCCGCGCTGCATGGGATTTCGCTCAAGGTGGAAGCGGGCAGCATCGTCACGCTGATCGGGGCCAACGGCGCGGGCAAATCGACGACGCTCCGGGCCATTTCCGGGTTGGCCAAGGTCGGCGTGGGAGCGATCCGTTACAAGGGCGAGAACATCGCCAACCTGCCGCCGCACGAGATCGTCGCGCAGGGCCTGTCGCATGTACCCGAAGGCCGCATGATCTTTTCCAATCTGACCGTGTTGGAAAATCTCAAAATGGGTGCCTACCGCCTTAAGAAAAGCGCGCGTTGGCAGAAAGACCTCGACTATGTGTTCGGCGTGTTCCCCCGTTTGAAGGAACGCGAGAAGCAAGCGGCAGGCACTCTCTCCGGCGGCGAACAACAGATGCTCGCCATTGGCCGGGCTCTGACCGGCACACCGGAATTTTTGATGCTCGACGAGCCGTCGCTCGGCATCGCACCGCTGCTGGTGAAAACGATTTTTGCGAAGATCGTCGAGATCAACAAGGAACTCGGCATGACGATCCTGCTTGTCGAGCAAAACGCTAACCTCGCGCTGGAGATTTCCCATTACGGCTACGTGCTGGAAACCGGCAAGATCATCCTGCAAGATGCCTCCGCTGCTCTGAAACGGAACCCGCTGGTCCGTGAAGCTTACCTGGGAACTTAGAATCTGCTTACAAAGCGAATATCCAAGGGAATTCTTGGTTACAGCATATCATTTGCCCGGAACGCCGATGGGGAAAGACCGATGCAGCGCGGGTTGCCAGTGTTTTCTTCGGTTTGCATTGCGCTGCTTGTATCCATTTGGCTCGGACGCCGCGGCATTCGGATCGGGATAGATGGTGGAGCAAACAGCGGGAGGATGAGGGGTAGACGGGTAGCTGCGGCGAAACTTGGATGGTTACACGCTACCACGTAGGGGCAGGCACCGTGAATCTGGAACAACGGTTCGTTAAGATTCTGTCACCCAAATGATTGTCGTTGCATCCTTTCATCAATCCGCACACTCTCCCATCCGACAGGCATATCGTCATTATGATCAAGGGGAATCAACGCAGATCGTTTGTCATCATCAAAGCACCTTTGCTTCGTCGAGGCTCAACCGCCTTGCTCGTCGCTGCCTGCCTGACGGCCCCATCCTTGAGAGCACGAGCGACCATCGACGCTTCGCTGGAACTGCAGTTGGGCAACCCGAGCGGTGCTTCGGCGGATTCGACCAACCACAATCACTTTCTCATCCAGCGCACGGTGGAGTCGCTCGATTTCAGCGACAGCCTGGGCGAACCCAACTGGGCGAGCTGGGACCTCACCGGCAGTGACATTGGTTCAGCGGGCCGATCATCCACTTTCTACGCGGACACCACGTTGCCGGCCGACTTTTACGAGGTGACAAGCAACGATTACACGAACTCCGGGTACGACCGGGGGCACATGTGCCCTTCGCTCGACCGCACGGACACCACGGTGGACAACAAACTGGTGTTCTACATGTCCAACATCATCCCGCAGACCGCCGACAACAATGAGGGGGTCTGGGAGAGTTTCGAGAGTTATTGTCAGACCCAGGCACAAAACGGTAATGAACTGCTGTTAATCTGTGGGCCAAGCAACTTCAATGGGACCGACATTCCGAGCGGCAAAGCGGCTATCCCCGGCTACACCTGGAAAATCGCCGTCATTGTTCCTGCAGGGAGCGGAACCGCCGCGAGCAGGGTGACGGTTTCCACGCGGGTCATTTCCCTCAAGATCCCGAACATCAGCGGCGTGCGAAGCGACCCCTGGACAAACTACGTGACCAGCGCCAACCAGATTCAGGCCGACACGGGGTTCACCTTTTTTACCTCGCTTTCCGCCAGCGTAGCGACGGCGCTGCGGGCCAAGGTAGACAGCTCATCGACTGCCCCAACGCCTGCCCCTGCCATCAGCAGTTTCTCGCCCGCGTCGGGTCCGGTCGGCAGCAGCGTTATATTGGCAGGGTCGGGACTAACCTCTGCCTCCGCCGTGAAGTTCAACGGAGTGAACGCCTCTGCCTTCACCGTGAACTCCGACACCCAATTGACGGCCACCGTCCCCACCGGTGCAACGACCGGCACCATTGCCGTCACCACACCGGGTGGCACGGCGGTCAGTTCGGGCACCTTTACGATCACGGCAGGCGGCGGTCTTGTCATCAGTCAGGTATACGGCGGTGGCGGCAACAGCGGAGCGACCTACACCAACGACTTCATCGAACTCTACAACGCTGGGTCATCGAGCGTGAATTTGAGCAACTATGCGGTGCAATATGCCAGCGCCACGGGCAGCAGTTGGTCCGCCACCAACCTGAGCGGCACGGTGGCCGCCGGTCACTATTACCTCGTGCAGGAGGCAGCGGGCAGCACCACCGTAAAAGCGTTGCCGACGCCCGAGGCCACCGGCACCGTGAACCTTTCGTCCGCGAGCGGCAAGGTGGCACTGACCAACACGCAAACACTGTTGACGACGAGCAATCCGGTCGGGACTGCGACCGTGATCGATTTCGTCGGATACGGCACCGCGAATGCCTACGAAGGCTCGGGTGCTGCTCCGACGCTGACTTCATCGACCGCAGCCGAGCGCGGGGGCAGTGGAACGATGGATACCAACGACAACTCCGCCGACTTCACGGCCGCCACACCGGTTCCTCACAATTGAGCGTGCGCATCGAATGACGTGGTTTCATCAACGCGCTGCTTGGTTGCTGGCCGGTATGTTCGCTGTGGTCGGATTAGTGTGGGGCGGGTGGAAGTTGCGCCACGACGATTCCGCGCGTTGGGGGCAGATATCCGCCCTCAAGTTGGCCATCCGCGAGTCGGCTCGGCGTCCGGCTCGATCTGGCTCGGTGGCGACTCCGGCGGCCAGCGCACCCGTCGATTGGCCTGCCGTGCTTGCGCGGACATTGCGCCTCCAAGATCGCAACGAGCGTTCGATGGCATTTGGCAACGCGGTGCGCGGTTGGCTACAGGAAGACCCCGATGCTGCCCTGGATTACGTTCGCCACCGGGTCGAAAGACGAGGGTACACGCCCGCTCTGTTGATTGTCCTGGATGGGATCGGGAAAACGAACCCGGAACGTGCTTTGCGGTTGGCGCGGGAAATGGTTTCCACTCGCAAACAAGCGGCGATTTATAGCCTGCTTTTCGCACGACTTACGGACATGAACCCCCAGCGTGCCGTGCAAGCCCTAGATTTGGTTCCCGGAGACAGCCGCGTCGTCGCATTGCGCGCGCTGTCATCCGTCTGGGCCGAACGGGATCCGGCGGCGGCTCTGGCTTGGGCAGAATCGTTGGATCTTGCAGGCGGACAAGCGGTCGCCGTCGAATCTGTCGCCGCAATCCTCGCCAGGTCCGAGCCTTTGCGCGCTGTCGATCTGGCGCACCGGTTTCTGGCGGGCGAAGCTTCCGCGCGTATCCTGGCGGCGAGTTTACGCTCGTTTAGCCTCGAAAACCCGGAAGCGGCGAGCGTGTTCGTGCGGGACCTGCCCGCGGGAGAGGTTCAAACGACGGCTGCTCTCAACGTCGCGCGCTTGCTAGCGGCACGGCACCCAGCGGATGCCCTCGCCTGGGTCGGCACGCTGCCCGCGGGTGATTTACATCTGGCAGCGCTCAACAATGTGCTGGATGTCTGGAGCCGGGACCAGCCGGAGGACAGCAAGAGATACGTCTCCGGGATGCCGCCCGGTACAGATCAGGATGTTGCCGCCGCGCACCTTGCGGCTGACCTGGCGGTCACCGATCCCGCAGGTACGATTTCGTGGGCGAATTCCCTCAATGGTGTTTCGGCCCGCAACGGCGCCATGGTGAACATCGCTTCTTCCTGGGCACGCAGTGACGCCGAAGCAGCTACCCGCTGGGCTGCCGGTGCAAACGTCGACAGCGCCACCCGGCAGGAAGCCCTTGGCGGTGCGCTTTCTTATTGGGTCACGAGCAATCCGGCGGCGGCGGCGGACTTCGTGCCGACGTTAAGCGAGGCGGACCAACCTCGCGCCTTGCTCGCCGTGGCACCCGTGCTGGCGCAGAACGATCCGGCCTCCGCTTTGGCGTGGGCGCAAGCCTTCCCCATCGACGACATCCGCGCTTTGGCCGTCGACGCAGTGGTTGCCCGTTGGTCGGACAACGACCCTGCGGCGGCGGCACGCTGGGTCGAGTCCGAACCGGAGGGAAACACGCAAATCGACCACGTGCGGTCCGTGGAGCAACAATGGCTTGCTCGGGATGTGAGCGGCGCGCTGGCTTGGGCGCAGTCATTGCCGGTCGGTGCGATCCGTGATGCAGCGCTCGATGAAGCCGCCGACCTGCTTGGATCGCAACAACCGGTGCTCGCTCTCAATCTGGCGAACTCGCTTTCCTCACCGGCTCTGCGTGCGGCTCGCCTGGGTGCCCTCAGTCCGCTTGCTTCGAGTCGAGGCCCCTGAGTCGGCTTTGTCGAGTGACGCCATCGGTGCAGACAGGACTCCGCGACCGCAGGGGCCAGACATAAACGTTACTCCACGCATCACCTCAGAGAGAAAATCTCCGGTGCTCAGTAACGGAAAACTCGCATGATTGGCGCCGTCCGGATATAAGCAGTCCGCGCGTTCGGTTTGGATCACATTCGATGCAGGGAAACGGGCGATTTGATCATGGGCAAATATCCAATTGGCATTCTCGGCATCGCCATCATCCTCGGCGTGGCCGTGCTGCTCTCCACGGATCGGCGGATGATCCGGCTGCGGGTCGTAGGTGCAGCGTTCGCCATGCAGGTGGGGATTGCGGTGCTCGTCCTCCATGTGCCCGCCGGGCGTGCTGCCATCGGCTGGATGGCGAAAGGCGTCTCCGCCTTGCTCGGCTACAGTCAGGCAGGCACGCAGTTCATCTTCGGCCATCTTGCCGCGCCCACGGTGGGCGGAAAAAGTTTTGCCATTGCGGCGCTGCCGGTGATCATCTTTTTCGCCGCCCTCGTCTCGATCCTCTACCACCTGCACGTTATGCAGTGGCTCGTGCGCATCGTCGGGGGCGCCATCCAGAAAGTCACCGGGGTGAGCAAGGTCGAATCGCTCTGCGTGGCGGCGGACATCTTCGTCGGCCAGACCGAGTCGCCGTTGGTGATCCGGCCCTACATCGCCAGCCTTGGCCCGTCGCAATTGTTCATGGTGATGACCAGCGGCATGTCGGGCGTCGCTGGCACGGTGCTGGCTGCGTACGCTTCGATGGGCATCCGGATCGACTATTTGCTCGCGGCTTCCTTCATGTCGGCTCCGGGGGGCATTCTGATGGCCAAGCTGATGATGCCGGATGACTCCGCTGCTTTGACGCAGGACCCGGTCGAGATCATTGATGAGGGGCATGGCGAGGAAAAGCCTGCCAACATCATCATGGCCGCCGCGCAGGGCGCACAGCTCGGGGTGAGGCTCGCGGTAGCGGTCGGGGCAACGGTGCTGGCGTTCGTCGCGTTGGTGGCCTTGGCCAACGGGTTGTTAGGTGCCGTGGGAAGATGGTTCGGGGAGCCGCAACTGAGTTTCCAGATGATCCTCGGATATGTCTTCGCACCGATCATGTATCTGCTCAACGTACCGTGGACGGAGGCGGTGGCGGCGGGCGGGCTGTTCGGCGAAAAGATCGTCTTGAACGAATTCGTCGCGTTTCTCCACTTGGAGACACTCGGCAAGGGATTGTCAGAGCAGACGATAGGGGTGGTCACCTTTGCGCTCTGCGGTTTTGCCAACTTCTCTTCCATTGCCATCCAGATGGCGGTAACGGGCAACCTCGCTCCCAACCAACGTCCACTGATCGCCAAGTTTGGACTGCGGGCGTTACTGGCCGGCAGCCTTGCCAATCTGCTGTCAGCGGCGTTGGCGGGTTTGTTGCTCGGTTAGTGGCCGCAGGACGCATCCACCTGGGTTTTGTGTTGGCACCGGAGAAAGCGAGACTGCCATTCATCCTCTAACCGTGAGTATCACCAGTCGCCAGCGGTGGAAACGGATAGTCCGCGACCGCACAGGTTCAACCCGTACGCACGCGGAGTTCCTTTTGTTGTGCCGGACCTACCCGCCGCCGTCGTCGGTCACATTGACCACAGGAGCAGCCGCCAGCCGTGGGCGAGCAGCCGGTTGACCTCGCGGGTACTGGTTCCTTCGGCGGCGGCTCTACGTCCAGGGTACGGCGGCAGGGCGTTGGCAAAACGGGAGAACAGAGATATCAGGGTCATCGGGAGCGAAAAAGTTGACTTCAGCCTTCGATGGACAAATGAACAAGGATCGTCGCCGGGTGGACCATGGGCGGAAGTCCCGGGAGCATCTTTTCTCCGTAGATCAGCATGGACTCATGGAGTTGCATCCGGCATCAACCGTCCGGGTCAATCGCGGGACCGTCGGTGGCGATGCCCTCGCTCTCGTGAAACGCGTAGAGGTGCTCAATGCCTTCGCAGGTGAGGCGAAAGCTGACGTGACCATTCAGGTCGAAAGGGAGCGATGACCCGGCGGGCGGAAACTCGTGACACGGAAAAGGTGTGGAATATTCGGGGGGTGTGCATGCAACGGGCTGCCAGTAGAACGCGCTCAACGTGTCGGGGCTCTGCGCCAGTTTCACGGACCGTGATGGGAGCAGGAGCAAAGGTCATCATGGGTGGGCAACGGTAGGTAGATGTCGAAGAAGCGCCGGTTGAACGGGTGGCTGGCGTGGACGGAGAAGGGCAGTTCGCGCAGATCGCCTACGAACGATGCCCATTCTCACCCGGACGCCCCTTGGTTTTGCGGCTGAGATCGGCCTGAAAGTGCTTGGGCGGCTCGAAAACGCACAATCCTCACCAATCCTGCCGGTTTGCCTCTGGCGGAGACCTAGTGGCGGATGCTGGCGGCTGACCTTTTTTGACCCTCCGCCGAAAACCGGGCTTAACCCGTTGGCGTTGAAGGCTGCACCCGTGAAGACTCGAACTTCAAACCTTCTGATCCGTAGTCAGATGCTCTATCCAATTGAGCTACGGGTGCTTTGGTTCGGGATCGTTGGCTCTCCATTCTCACCCGTCCGCTTCATTTATCCGCGTTTTGCTGTATCGTCAACAACTAAGCTTCTTGGGGAGGCAAAAACGACAGGCAAACGTGGCCGACTGACTTCATGGGACGGTGGCGACAGTCGTCGGCGAGTGGGCGCGGATGAGCGAACGAAAACAGTTTCGTCCGTCGCACGGCAAATTTTGCCTAGCGATTCAGTTCCTTGTTGAGATCTCCGCTTGGCAGCCAGCGCAAGACGCTGGGCGCTATCCCCGGTACAGAAGGTGCTTTGCTCAGCGGGCGAGGCTGTTTCCCAGTGTGTAACGGTGGTTTTCGCTGCTTTGCTGGGGCTGCGAACCATTCCGTATCTGTCTGGGAGCACGACCTCTCGATTTTCCCGCCATGTTTGAATTCGATACTTTTGCCCAGCGTCTCGCTACGCTTCCGCCTGTGCAAAAGATTGGGCGTGTGGCGCAGGTCACCGGCTTGGTCGTCGAGACGGACGGCCCCAACGTCGGTTTGGGCGACGTGTGCGAAATCCGTCCCCGCGCCGAGGGTCATCGCCCGGGCGCGACCTCCGCGCCGCCGCTGTACGCCGAGGTGGTCGGTTTCCGTGAACACCGGCTGTTGCTCATGCCTCTGGGGGAAATCGGCGCCATCGGGCCGGGGGTGGAAGTCGTCGCCTGCCCTTCCGCCTCGACGCTTTCCGTGGGACCCGGACTGATCGGACGGATTCTGGACGGCTTGGGTAACCCGATGGATGGACACGGCCCCTTGCGCGACGCCGCTGCCTCGTATCCGATGAAGGGGGTGCCGCCGAACCCACTGCGCCGTGAGCGCATCCGGCAGTCGTTCGAGACCGGCGTGCGCGCCATCGACCTGTTTACCCCGGTGGGCCGTGGACAGCGTTTGGGCATCTTCGCGGGCAGCGGGGTCGGCAAGTCGAGCCTCATGGGCATGATCGCCAAAGGCTCGGAAGCGGACATCAACGTCATCGCGCTCATCGGCGAGCGGGGCCGCGAGCTGCGCGAGTTCATCGAAAAAGACCTCGGCGAGGCTGGCATGGCGCGTTCGGTGGTGGTCGCGGCCACTTCCGACCAGCCCGCGCCGGTGCGCCTGCGCGCTGCGTTGACGGCCACCGCCGTCGCCGAGTGGTTCCGCGACCAGGGCCGCAGCGTGCTGTTCATGATGGATTCGGTGACGCGTTTTGCCATGGCCCAGCGCGAGATCGGTCTCGCCGTCGGCGAGCCACCAGCCAGCCGGGGCTATCCGCCCAGCGTTTTCGCGCTGCTGCCCCGCTTGTTGGAGCGCACCGGGGCGGGGGAGCGCGGCACCATCACGGCCTTTTACACCGTGCTCGTCGAGGGCGACGACCTCAACGAACCCGTCGCCGACACCGTGCGCGGCATCCTCGACGGCCACATCGTCCTGACCCGCGCCTTGGCCACGGCGAACCATTTTCCCGCCATCGACGTGCTCGAAAGCATCAGCCGTCTCAACCGGGAAGTGTCCACCCCCGCGCAGCTGGCGCAGGTCGGGCTGGCGCGCGACCTGATGGCCGTCTACCGCCGCAACGAGGACCTCATCAGCGTCGGCGCCTATGCGCGCGGTTCCAATCCCAAACTCGACCTTGCGGTCGAGCGCCGGGGGGCGTTCGAGTCGCTGCTTCGGCAGGGACTGGACGAACGGTCGACCCGCCAGCAAGGACACGAGCAACTCACCCAAATCCTGCCTGCTACCAACTGAACGGCGAAAAATGAGCGCAAAACGAACATCTGGTTTGCAGGCGTCGCTGACGCACGAGACGAGCGCATTTTGCCTCGTTGAAACGGCCCATTCCAACCTCCGATGAAACCCGCCAAGTTCCGCCTCGAATCCGTCCTCGGTCTCTACGCCATGCGTGAGGACCAGGCCCGCGCTGAACTGGGCCGCGCCGTCCAAGCCCGCGAAACCGTCGCCGACGTGCTGGCTGCCGCCCGCGCCGCGCTCGATGCCCACACGCGAGCTTACACCGAACACCGGTCCAGCCGCGAATTTCTGGCAGCGTCGCACGCCCGGCATTGGTCCGCGTTGCAGGCGGGTCAAGCGGCTTGCAAGGCGCAGGAAACTCGTCTCGCTGCGGCGCTTCAGGTAGAGGCGCAGGCACGAGGGGTACTCCTCGAAGCCCGGCGCAAGCAGGAGACGATGCTCAAACTGCGCGCACGACACCTGGAGCAAGAGCGGCTGGCCGGTCTGCGTCACGAGGAGCACGCGCTCGCTGATTTTTTCAACGCCAACCGGGCGCGCCGCCAGCGTGCGGAACTTTTGGAGGCGCGCGGCTGACCGATGGGCAAGATGTTACGCAATCCGCTCGTTCTCGCCTTGCTGGCCGGGCTGTCCTACCTCGGCACGACGGCCCTGGTGTTGCGCGCCCGCTGGGTAAAGCTGCTCGACCCGACCGCCGCCGTGTCTTCGACCGCCGCGAAGAAACCCGCGCTCGTCACGGTCGGTTCCCGGCCCTGGGATTTCTGGAGCGCGGAAACCGAGGAAATGATCGCCGAATTGGGCCGTGAACATGCCCGGCTCGACGAACGTGCGCACGATCTGGACACCCTCAAAACCCGGCTCGACGGCGAGAAAGCCGAATTGGACCGCCTCCGCGACCAGATCACCCAATCCCGGCAGGAACTCGAGCACGCCACCACCGAACTCGGCGAAGAAGAAACCAAAAACCTGCGGCCTCTCGCACAGACCTACTCGCGGCTGTCGCCCCGCGCCACGGTCGCCATCTTTCGGGAGTTGGACGACGCCACCGCGCTCAAAATCCTCTCCCTGATGAAGACGGACGCCGTCGGGGTCATTTTCGAGGAGATGGCGCGCACCACCGACCAGAACGGCACGCTCGCCACCCGCGCCGCCGCGCTGACCGAAAAGCTGCGCCTCCTCAAAAAATCGCAGGCAAACCCTTCCGTTGCCGCCGCGTCGTCCGCTCCGTGATTTGCCCAGACTTATGATCAATCCCATCGCCCCGCACGGTCCCGTGTCGCCAGGGTCGTCCGGCTCGCCTGTCGCCACCGGCGGCAACGGCAGCGACCCGTCGTTCGACGATGTTTTGTCCGATCAGGCCTCGAAGGAGCTTCCTTCGCCCATCAAGGACCACTCCCCGCCGCGACCCGGCCAAGAGGGACCCGGTTTCGCCGACCCTTCCGCACCCGCGTCGCTCCGTCCGATGCGCTGGAAGGGCAGCCGGAGCCCCGTCACGGATTCTCCGACGCCTGCCGCGATGGCGGCGGTCATCCCGTCGCAGCCGCCGATGGATCTGCGAACCATGGTGCCTACGATATCGTTGTCGCCGCAAGGGTCCCCGACCACATCGCGGGCGGAGGAAAACGGATCATCACCGACAGAAACAGGTTCGAGCCAGGGCACACCGCTGGCGGAGCTTTCCGGGGCAAGGATGATGCGAACAGAAGCCATCATGACCCGGGACGCGGCCCTGACGGAAGCATCGTCGACTGGAACGATTCGTGGGGGAAAAGTCGACGGACAACCAACGCCTTCTGGTCTCGTTTCGACGAGCAGCGCGGCACTTACACCGGCGGCTGCGCCGTCTGTTTCCGTGGGAGGCGAAATATCTCCGGCGTCGAGCGCACCTGGTGCGGGCATCAATTCCCCGGTGCCACTCCCCGGCGGCGCGGACGCAGCCATCACACCCGAGATGGCGGCGGGGAACGCGGCGGGCAGTGACTTCGCCTCGACCGTGTCCTCAAGCGCTGTCATGTCTGCCACCACACCGACGGTGCCGAGGGGGGAGATTTTGGTGACCGCATTGTCTGTTGCGTCAATGACGCAAGCCGTGAGTTCCGACCCGGCGACTGATGACCGGGCAAAGATTGCCGGATCAGGAACCGCCGGGATCAAATCCACGCGGAAACTGGAAAATGTAAAACCACAACTCGCTGGGAAAGAGAGGTTAATGTCAAAGAACGATTCGGATGGCACACCCATTGCTAAGGACGGGCCTGCCGTGAATGTCACCTCTGCCACCGACGAAAAAGAAACGGAAATCACCCCGCTGGTCAAACGCGGCGGTGCCACCGCTTCCGACCGGATGGCGGGTGCCAGCGTGCAGACCGGCGAAACGCTCGTCGGAATAGCTGTTGCCGGAGCGACCGGGGCAAGAAATTCCACAGCGCAGGCTGTCCAGGCCGAGACGCTTGTCTCTGACGCCGGTCAGCAGATCGTCAAGGTGGAAACGCTGCTCCAGCGTGCCTTGGACGCTGGCACGAGCGTTCGTCCGAACGGCAGCAACCAACTGGAAATGCGGGTCCGTCTGGACGGCGGCAACCACGATGTCACCGTGCGCCTGCAAGTGACCGACAACCGGATGCAGGTCACCTTCCAGACGAATTCGCCGGAACTGCGCAAGGCGCTCGAACACGGCTGGGAACAGTTTTCCGCGGACGCCGCGTCCGGCTCCGCGCTGTCGTTGAGCGAGCCTCGCTTCGAGGCCAGCAGGAACAGTCCCGCGCTGCCGAACGCCCAGGCGGACACTTCATCCTTTTCTCCCGGGCAGCAAAACTCCCGCCAGCAGGAAACGCCGACAGCTTTCGAGGGCGAACTGGTCCCGCCAGGAGCAACCCGCCGCGCCGGATTCGCCACGACGGCGACCCTGCCGTCAACCGCCGGTCAACCCGCCGCCGGTCGTTGGAACCATTGGGCCTGATCGTTCGTTTTCATCCACGTTCCCTTCTTTTATATGCAAGTCACTGGCACCACCACCTCAGCCGCAGGCGTCACGACCACCAGCAGCGACGCGACCGCCTCTGCCGTCCCGCAACAGGAACTCGGCCAGGACGATTTCCTGAAGCTGCTCGCGGCGCAACTCGGCGCGCAAGACCCGATGGCCCCCACGGACAACACGCAGTTCATCTCGCAGATGGCAAATTTCTCCTCGCTCCAGCAGATGTCGGCGCTCAACACGAATTTCACGAGTTTCGAAAGCTCACAGAAAGCCGATGCCGCCCCGGCGTACCTCGGCAAGCAGGTCAGTGTCACCGATGCCTCGGGCAACGCGGTCAGCGGCATCGCCACGGCTTACCATGTCAACAGCGGTGCCGTCACTCTGACCATCAACGACACCGATTACTCGATCGATTCCGTCACGGGCGTCTCGCTCCCGACCACCTGAGCTTTTTCCACCATCCGCCACACAACCGTCACTCTCCTCACTTCCTCACTTTATGGCACTCATCGGCTCACTCGACAGCGGCATCAGCGCGCTGACCAACTTCTCCAAAGGTCTGGAGGTCATCAGCGATAACATCGCCAACGTGAACACCGTCGGCTTCAAAGGCTCGACGACGGATTACGCGGATAACTTCAGCGACGTGCTCCAGAATTCCGCGCCGGCGGCGGACGGCAGCACTGCCTCGAACACGACTGCGACCCAGATCGGTCTGGGGATGCACATCGGTTCGGTGCGTGGCAATTTCTCCGAAGGCACTCTCGACACGACCGGGGTGCCAACCGATATGGCCATCACGGGTAACGGTTATTTTTCGGTGAAGGACCCGCAGAATGGCAATGCTTATGTGACCCGCGCCGGTGATTTCCGGCTCGACGATACGGGCAACATCGTCACCTCCGCTGGGCTCAACCTTCAAGGCCTGACCGGGGGCAAGATTTCCTACGACGTGACGGACGTCAGCGGACAGCTCGTCTACACGCCCACCAAAACCGCGCCCTCGACCATAGGAAGCCTAAAAGTGGGTTACGACGTGAGCGTCGGCAACGGATTGACCAACGACACGGGCGGTGCGTTTACCGACGCACAGGTCGCTGCCGGCGCGCCGACGATGAACAACTACTCCATCGGCAAAGATGGCAACGTGAATATTTACCTTTCAAACGGCGACAGTTATTCCGCCGGGCAGGTGATGTTGCAGGATTTCCGCGACCCGAACTCATTGATCCGCGAGGGCAACAATCTTTACTCGGGCCAGGATGCCGCCGGAGCCATTGGCGGCACGGCACTGACCGCCGCGAACAACACGCCGGGCACGAACGGCCTGGGTGGCACGCAGAGCGGTTCGCTCGAATTGTCCAACGTGGATTTGACACAAGAGTTCAGCGATTTGATCACCACTCAGCGTTCGTTCCAGGCGGCGTCGCGCATCGTCACGGTGTCGGACTCCGTGCTCGAAGAAATTGTCAACCTCAAGCATTGATCCTTCCGTTATTATGGCCGCCACCGAAACCGCCGCCGCGCCGCCCGCCGCCGCCGAGGACGCCAAAACGAACAAGGCGCCCGGCGTCATGATGCCGCTGCTCGCGGTGTTTGTCCTGATGCCCGCGCTGGCCTACGGCCTGACGGAATACGTGCTCATCCCGAAGCTGCGTGCCGTGATCCCGGCACCGGGAACCGCCGATCCCGGGGCGTTCGCGGCACAGAAAGGCGAGGGGAAAACCGGGGCGGCCCCCGCGGCCCACGCCGCTCCCAAGAAAAGCGAAGGCGACTCCAAGAAAAGCACCGAGGCCAGCGAAGCTTCCTTCGAGTTCAAGGATGTGATCGTCAACCTTTCCGGTGCGCTGGGCACCCGGTATTTGAAGACGAGCTTTACCGTGTCGGGGTCGGACACGCGATTACCGGACATCGTGAAGAACGACCACCAGAAGCTGCTCGACATCACGATCAACGTGCTCTCGGCGCGTACGCTCAACGACCTCGACAGCCCCACGGCCAAGAACGCGATCCGCGAGGAATTGATCGCAAAATACAACCACGCGCTCGGCGTGGAAATGGTCGAGGAGCTTTACTTCTCGGAATTCGTGATCCAGTAGCCGACGCGCCCGCGCTAACTCTGCATGAGCGACCCCGTTGCGACCGATCTGGTTCTAGGCGAAACGACCACGGTCGTCGGCAGCCGGGGACGGCGCGAGGTGGAGAAGACCGCGCTCGTCATCGAACGGTGCGATTTCCGCAATCCGGTGTTGCTTTCCGAGAGCGACCTGCGCCGCCTGCGGGGTCAGCACACGGAATTCGCCCGGCATTTCGCGGCCAAGGTTTCGGCGTTTCTGCGGCTGGAATTCGCGCTGACGTTGGCCAGTCTGACCACGACGACTTTCAGCCGGTTCGCCGACGCGCTGCCCGAACCGGCGCACCTGACCCTTTTCAAGCTGGAGCCGCTGGCCGGGTTGGGCATCGTCAGCCTGCCGCCCGCGCTCGGGCTGGCCATCACCAACCGGATGCTCGGCGGTCGCGGCGGCGCGGCCCTGGAAAACCGCGCGCTCACGGAAATCGAGACCGGACTGCTCGAAGACTTCCTGCGGATGATCGTGGAGGGATGGTCGCGGCAATGGCAGGATTTGCAGGACCCGCGCCCCCTGCTCGTCGGCCACGAAACCAACGGTAAATTTCTCCAAACCTCGCCGCCAGCCGCCAACATGCTGGTGGTGTCGATGGAGGCAAGCCTGGGTGAGGCCCCGCCGGAAACGCTGCAAATTGCCATGCCATACGCCGCGCTGGAGAGCAGCATCAAAAAAGCACCGGCCCAACGCCCGAAAGAAGCGCGCTCGACCCCCGCGCTGGACAAGGCGGCTTTTGCCCGGCGTGCCGCTTATGCAGGCATCTCTCTGCCCGCCGTGGCCGACTGGCTGGTGGGCGACGTGACGTTACGCAACATCTTGCATCTGCGCGCCGGGGACGTGCTCGAACTGCCGACCGAAACCCTTTCGCAAACGCGCATCAACCTGACCGGCGAACCGCTGTTCATCGGTACCGCCGGGGTGCGGGACGGACGGGTTGCCGTCCGGTTGGACCGCCGCCTGGACGACGAGGTTGATCCGACGGCGGCACCGGAGGGTTTCTCCTCCTTTCTGGCAAAATAGGGAACGTGCGGCCCCGATGCTGCTATGGAGTGGTTTCTGTGGACACTATCGACACGAAAACCCTGCCCGTGCTGCTCGACGTGAAGGTCGAAGTCACCGTGCGCCTCGGCACTTGCCGCCTTCCCATGCGCGAGGTGTTGGACCTCAATCCCAATACGGTGGTGCAGCTCGATCAGCAAGCGAATGATCCCGTGGGGTTGTACGTCAACGACACGCTGATCGCGCACGGCGAAGTGGTGGTCATCGAGGACCATTTCGGCATCAAAATCACCGAGTTGGTCGAGGGGAAGAAAAGTTGAATCCCCCGCGTTACGGCGGCTGCCATATGAAATTCACACGCTTGTTTTCCGGGCGGTCCAAAGCGTGGATCACCGTGACGGCAGGCTGCCTCACGATGCTGGCGCAAGCTGCCGCGCAGACGCCCCCCGTAGCGGCTCAGGGCACGGTGGCGCCGCCCCTTGCCGTGGCGGCCCCGACCGCTTCCCCCGCAGCGACCGCTGAGCCAGCGGATTCACCGGCGGAACGCGGACGCGTTCTTTACCCGGCGAACGGACCGCAGCCGTCCCCGGCGACGGCGCGCGGCGGTGAGGCGGGGGGGATGCCTGGCTTGACCGCCTCGTTTCTGATGCTGCTGGCCCTCTGCGGTGGCGGTTATTATCTCGTGCGGCGTCAGACCGGGTTCGCGCCCGTGGGCAAGGGGCAACGCAAGCTGATCGTCAGCGAATCGCGTTCGCTGGGCAACCGGCAATTTCTCGTCGTGGTGGAATACGAAAACGAGCGAGTTTTGCTCGGTGTGGCTCCTGGCAAGATCGACTACCTGTGCCCGTTACCGACGGCGAATGCGCTTTCTGAAACCGTTTCGAAGGAGCGTGTCACATGAAGGTTTTCCACGCATTCCCTTCGTGCATCCGGCTGGGCTGGCTACTGCTCGTCGCGTTGGGCTTCCTGGCTCTGGCGGGGACGGCAGCGGCGCAGCAAACGCCCGCGCCGCCGGTCAATCTCAACGTGAATCTCGGCAACGGTGGCCAGCCAGCCGACCTGGCGACGGGCATCCAGATCATGCTTTTCATGACGGTGCTGACCCTGGCCCCGGCCATCGTCATGCTGATGACCAGTTTTACCCGGATCGTCATCGTGTTGGGTTTCGTGCGCACGGCCCTGGGCGTACAGAGCGCACCGTCAAACCAGATCGTGATCGGCCTCTCGCTTTTCCTGACGTTGTTCATCATGGCCCCGGTCGCTAACCGGATCAACACGGAGGCCTTCCAGCCGTATTCCTCCAAGCAGATCAATTTCAACGATGCCGCCACGCGTGCCAGCATGCCTCTCCGTCAGTTCATGCTCAAGCAGACCCGCCCGGGGGAAGTAGAATTCTTCCTCGGGTTGGCGGGCGAGGGACCGACGGCGGTGGATGACCTGCCGCTGCGGGTGGTCATTCCGGCGTTCATCGTCAGCGAGTTGCGCACGGCGTTCCAGATGGGATTCCTCGTGTTCATCCCGTTCATGGTGATCGACTTCCTGGTGGCGTCCACGCTGATGGCGATGGGCATGATGATGATGCCGCCGACCGTGGTTTCGCTGCCTTTCAAGTTACTTCTTTTCGTGCTGGTAGATGGTTGGCATCTGGTCATCAAATCCCTCGTGCAAAGTTTCGGCCTCTAAATTTCTTTCTCGTGAACCCGCTCTACGCCGTCGACATTCTCCGCCTGCTTATTACAACGTGTCTGCTTGTCATTTCGCCGATCCTCGTGGTCGCCATGTCCATCGGCTTGGTCGTCAGTCTGGTGCAGACCGTGACGAGCATTCAAGAGCAGACCATGACCTTCGTGCCCAAGTTGCTCGCGGTCGCGGGCGTGCTGGTGTTCGCCGCGCCGTGGATGCTGCGGCACCTGATGCAGTTCACGATTTCCTTCATCGAACGGATGCCCGAGATGGTAAAATAAATTTTTCCCTGCCGTGTTCCCGAGCTTCGACATCGACTCGCTTTACGCCTGGATGATGGCGCTGCTGCGGGCGGGCGGGTTGATCTCGGTGCTGCCGGTGTTCTCTGCGCCGTCGGTCCCGATGCAGATGCGTCTGGTACTGGCGGTTTTTCTCGCCTACATGGCCGGGAATTACGTGCCGGGCCATTCTTCGATGCCCGAACAACCGGCGGCGCTCGCTCTGGTCGCCGCGAACGAATTGCTCATCGGCCTGTTCATGGGTTTGATGGTAAAGATCATCTTCTTCGCGGCGGAGATGGCCGGGCAGATCATCTCCAACGAAATGGGCCTGACCACGGGTTCCACGCTGGACCCCACTTCCGGCAACAGCTTTGCCACCGCCGCCGTGCTTTTTTCAAACCTCGCCGCGCTGTTGTTGCTGACCACGGGCGCTTATCATTCCGTCCTGTTCGCTTATCTGCGCAGCTACCGGTATGCCCCGGTGGGCAACCTGGGGTTCAGCCCGGGCGCGCTCGATTTGTTCGTGACGCAGACGAGCCATATCTTCCTGCTCGCGGTGCAGATGTCGGCCCCGGTGATCGCCGTCAATTTCGTCGTGACGCTGACCTTCGGGGTGCTAGGCAAGGTTGCGCCGAGCATCAACGCGTTCACGGAAAGTTACTCCGCGCGCATCCTGGCCGGACTCACCGTGCTGGGGCTGACTTTCGGGCTGGCGGCACAATACATGCTCGGCTACCTCCAGAACGCTCCTGACCTGATGCTCCAACTCGTGCGCCGCTGACTGCCGCCCGCCGCCTGCCCTGGAGAAACGCGCCGGGCTGAGCACGCGCAAACATGGCGGAAGACAACGAGAATAAAACCGAGCAGCCCACGGAGAAACGCTTGCAAGAGGCGCAGGAGCGTGGGCAGTTCGCCCGCAGCCCCGATCTCGCTCTTGCCGCCGGATTACTCGTTTCCGCCGTGCTCGTCGGCACGATGGTTACAGGGCAGGCGCGGCAGATCGCGCAGATAGCCACCGTCGTTTTCAGCCACGTCGGCCAGTATGAACTGCGCGTGGACGCGGCAGCCGATCTCTCGAAAGCGGCCATCTCGACCATGGTCGGCCTGTGCTTGCCCGCGCTGACGGTGTGCATGGTAAGCGGGATGCTCGTCAGCGGGGTGCAGGGTGGTTTTCGTTTCACGCCGGACCTGCTCGATTTCAAGGCGGACCGGCTCAATCCGCTGACCGGCTTCCAACGCATCTTTTCCGCGCAAGGCCTGATCAAGCTCGGCCTCGACATCCTCAAGCTCACGGTGGTCGGATTGGTGCTCAACAGTGCGGTGCGGCGCATCCTCAGCGACCCCGTCTTCTTCACGCCCACCAACATCTCCCACCTGGGCACGTTTTTGCAGGACACGGCGGGCAGCTTGTTCAAGCAATCCGCGCTGGGGATCGGGATCGTGGCAGCGGCGCACTATTTCCTTCAGAAGCGCAAGCTCAACAAGGACCTTATGATGAGCAAACAGGAGGTCAAGGAGGAGCATCAAGCGTCTGAAGGCGACCCGCTGGTCAAGGGCCAGCGTCGGGCAATGGCGCGGCGGTTGTTGCAAAAACAGATGTTCGCGGCGGTCGCCACGGCGGACGTGATCGTCACCAACCCGACCCATTACGCGGTAGCCATCCGTTACGAACGCGGACGCGACCGCGCCCCGGTGGTGCTGGCCAAGGGCCGCAACCGGTTGGCGCAACGCATCAAGGCGCTCGGGGCGGAACACGACGTGCCTACCGTGGAAAACGTGCCGGTGGCCCGCGCGCTCTACAAGCATGTGCCCGTGGGGCAGCCGATCACCTCGCAGCTTTACAAGTCCGTCGCGGAAATCCTCACGTTCGTCTACAAGACGCACCGCTACTATTTCCACCGGCTCAAGGGCCGCCGCGCCGCACTGGTCAGTTAATCTTCGTCCACGGCCATGCCTCCTCCCATGAAAAACATCACGCCGCCCGGTGCCATGGGCGGCGGCGGCATCGGCTTCGGCGGCAACGCGGTCGCCAAGCTCCTCAAGCAAGCAGACCTGTTCCTGCCCATCGCCTTGTTCGGCACGGTCGTTCTGCTCATCATGCCGGTGCCGTTCTTCGTGCTGGATATGCTGCTGGCGATGAGCATCGGCTCGGCGTTGCTCATCATGCTGGTGATCTTGTACGTCAAAGACCCGCCGGAGTTTTCCGGCTTTCCGACGCTCCTGCTCGCGGTAACCCTCTTCCGGCTAGGACTCAACGTGGCGACGACCCGGCTCATCCTGCTGGAAGGCGAGGCGGGCCACATCATCGAGGCGTTCGGCAACTTCGTGGTGCGCGGCAACTACGTCGTCGGCGCGGTCATTTTCCTGATCCTGATCGTCATCAATTTCGTGGTCATCACGAAAGGCGCGGGCCGCATCGCGGAAGTCGCGGCGCGGTTCACCCTCGATGCCATGCCCGGCAAGCAGATGGCCATCGACGCCGAACTCAACGCCGGTCTCATCGACGAGGACACCGCACGCAAACGCCGCCGCAAGGTGCAAAAAGAAGCGGACTTCTACGGCGCGATGGACGGCAGCAGCAAGTTCGTGCGCGGCGACGCGGTGGCGGCCATCATGATCACCGGCATCAACGTTTTCGGCGGGTTCGCCGTCGGCGTCCTCCAGAAAGGGCTGCCGTTGGTGGATGCGTTGCGCAAGTACACGCTCCTCTCCATCGGCGACGGCCTCGTGTCGCAGATTCCCGCGCTAATCATTTCCGTGGCGGCAGGTCTGCTGGTCACGCGGGCGACGGACGACGAAAATCTGTCCCGGCAAATCGGCGGCCAGCTCACGAGTTATCCGAAGGCGCTGGGCGTGTTGGCGGCGGCGTTGGGGGTTTTCGCGATCATGCCGGGCATGCCGCTGATCCCGTTTCTCGCGCTGGCTGGCCTGGCGGGATGGGGGGCACGCACCGCTGCCGGCAGCCAGGCCGCGAAAAATTCCGCCGGCGCGGTCGGCGCACCCGCCTTGACCCAGGGGAAGTCCGCGGCAGCAGGTGGCGGCAAGCCCGGCGCGGCGGCGGTCAACGGCTCGGGTGGCACCGCCGCGACCCCCGAGAATTTCAACAAGCTCATCGAACTCGACGTGCTTGCCATCGAACTCGGCAGCGGCCTCATCACCCTTGCCGACCCGAAACAGGGCGGCGATCTGCTCGACCGCATCACCGGCGTGCGCAAAAGTTTCGCGCGGGATATGGGGGTCATCGTCCCGCCCATCGCCGTGCGCGACAGCCTGCACATCGAGTCCGGCGAATACCGTTTCCTCCTGCGTGGCAAACCGGTGGCAACCAGCCGTCTCGTCCCTGGTCGCTGGATGGCGATGAACGTCGCCAACAGCACGGTCGATCTTGCCGGGATCCCGTGCGTGGAGCCGGTCTTCGGGTTGGATGCCATCTGGATCAGCAACGATCAGAAAACCACCGCCGAAATCAACGGTTACACGGTCGTGGACCCGGCCTCGGTGCTGATTACTCACCTGGCCGAAACCCTCAAACGCCATTCGCATCTCGTCCTCAGTCGCCAGGACACGCAAGGGCTGGTCGATCACGTCAAGACGACGCACGGCGCGCTGGTCGGCGAACTCCTGCCCGACCTGGTCACCATCGGCGTGCTCCAGCGCGTGCTGCAAAATCTGTTGCGCGAAGGAATCTCTATCCGTCATCTGCCGGTCATCATGGAAGCAGTGGCCGATTTCGCGCCGATCTCCAAGCATCCCGACGACCTTTCCGAACAGGTGCGCCGACGGCTGGGCATGTATTTCGTCAGCGAGTACGAGAGCACGCCGGGTGCCATTCGCGCGGCCACGCTGGACCCCCGTCTGGAACAGACGCTCGTTTCCAAAGTGCAGCGCACCGCTTACGAAATCGGCCTGTCTGTCGATCCGCACCTGGCGCAACACGTCCTGGGCGAACTGAACCGCGTTTGTACGCAGATGATGGCGCTCGGGCAAACACCGATTGTCATTACCACGGCAGAGTTGCGGTTGCCCTTCAAACGGTTCTTCGAGACCTCGCTGGCCAAGCTGGTCGTGCTGGCTTATCAGGAGTTGCCGGGACAGGTGGAAATCCAGAATCTCTCGACGGTGTCGTTCCCGCCCGCGCCGCGCGGCACGCTGCCGATGCCGCAGGCGGCTTGACGGCGGGTTCTTGCCGCTTGAAAAAAGGCACGCCGCCCGCATGTTCAACCTCGCAGGCCGGACTGCGCGCGACCTTTCATGGACCCTGACCCGCCCGAAGTCGAACACCGCTTCCTCGTGAACTCCGCCGAGGAAGCGGTGCGTGCGATCCGCCAACGCCTCGGGGAAACTGCGCAGGTTACTTCCGTCCGGCGCGTGGAGCGCACCGGCTTGGCCGGCCTATTTCGCGGCACCCAACTGGAGGTGATCGCCCGCGTGTCCGTGCCGCCCGGCGCCCTGCCCAGGGACGGTCTCGCCCTCCCGGCCCCGGCGGTCGATCACCTCCCGATCACGCCCTGGGACACCGGAGAGATAGCCCGTGCCGCTCCGGTGTCCGGGCGGGCATTCGCGCCATCCATGGAAATGCCGCGCGTCTTCCAGACGCCGGAAGCGTTCCCGGCAGCGTCCGTCGAATCTTCGCGCATCATCAGTCTGTTGCAGCGCGCCGGGCTGAGCGACCTGTTGCTGGCGAGGTTGCAATCCAACCCGGTCTGGACCCGCATCGACCGGCTACCCCTTCCGCAAGCGTTGACCGAAACCGCCGCGCTGCTGCGCCGGGAACATGCTGCCATCAGCCGTCCGCCGCTGTCCGAACGGATCGCCTTCGTGGGTGTGGCGGGCGCGGGCAGCACCTCCACGCTCTGCAAGCACCTGGCGCGTTGTGTGTTCAGTCTCGGGAAACCCGCCGCGGTGTTCCGCCTGGAAACCGACCGTCCAAACCCCATCGACGGCCTCGCGGCCCTCTGCGAACTCTGGGGCGTGCCGCTGCTGCGGTCGGAGGAGGAAATGCCCGCCGTCCGCGAGGGCACGCGTCTTTACGTGGACGTGCCGGGCCTCTCCGAAGGACCGGGACGCGGCGAAGAGGCAAAAATTGCCGCTCAGTTGGACAAATT
The DNA here is from genome assembly GCA_964236475.1 of uncultured Chthoniobacterales bacterium. Classification (GTDB taxonomy): domain Bacteria; phylum Verrucomicrobiota; class Verrucomicrobiia; order Chthoniobacterales; family SZAS-18; genus CAHJWO01. Next base: position 1,678 of record CAXSED010000004.1, on the reverse strand, counting down.
AGCCGTGGGCAGCCGGGTGTTCATCCTGAACGCAGCTTACGAACCGTCGCTTCTCAAAGGACTTTGTCGTCGCGCCGAACCGCTCGGCTGTCGGCATCTCGGGTTCACGCATCTCGACGAGTTGGTTCACTGGGGAAAGTTGTGGGAGTTCCTGTTGCACAGGAGTTTATCGACGGAATTTTTCTCGCTCGGTCCGGGGATGCCGGGCGATTTTACCGAGGAGGTTCTTGAAGGAACGCTCGGGAAAACTTTCTCCTGATCCGGGGTTGGCAAGGGGCTTGCTATAAGCCTGCGCACAGCGGTGAACCGCAGAAGGTTCCCTCTGCGAAGACGCAGCTTATGAAACATTCCTTTACCCTCGGTGGTCTGATCGGATTTGCGCTCACTTTTGCCAGCGCCCTGATGGCCGGCAGCGACGCGGACACGGCTCTGCGCGACGCCGTATTGTGCAGCTTGGTCGTTGCCATGCTGTTCCGCTGGTTGCGCGCCTCGCTGGTGTCGCACTTCCACACCTTGCTGCGCGAACGCGAAGAAGCCGCCGGGGCCACCCAGACCGGGATGCCCGCCGGGTCCGCCGCCTCTTCCGCTGCCACCGCCGTCGTCTGACCCGGTTGCCGCGCTGAACCCAACCTTCGCAAATTTTCCAAACCCTTCGTCCTATGCCGACCCTGATCGAATCTTCGCCCGACAGCAGCACCCTTCACGGGGAACAGCATTCCTACGCGACCTCCGGCGCGGTCGCGGCGGCCTGGCGCGCATATCATCAGACGAGCGCACGCTCCAACTCTCCCTCCAACTCTCCCGACGATGACGCCGCGCCCGGCGTTCCCGAGCACGAATTCATCCTGCGCCACCTGCCGCTGGTCAAGACCGTGGTGGGCCGCATGCGCGTCTACCTCCCGCCCCACCTCGACGCCGAAGACCTCCACAGCGTCGGTCTAGCGGGCCTGATGTCCGCCGTGCGCAAGTACAACCCGGCTCACGGCAACACTTTCCACGGTTACGCGATGCTCTGCATCCGCGGCGCGGTGCTCGATGAACTCCGCCGCATGGACTGGATGCCCCGCAGCCTGCGCGCCAAAGCCAAAGGCTTGCGCGACACCCTCGCCGGTCTGGAGAGCCAGCAAGGCCGCGCCGTGACCGAGGAAGAAGCCGCCGCCGCGCTCTGCATGGGCTTGGACGAATACCGTGCCCTGCTCGACGAGGTGCGCCCGATCTCTTTTGTGCCCATCGACGGTGGCGCGGACGGCGACTCCGAAAGCTGCGACCTGCATGAGACCATCGCCGACGACAACCAGCCGCTCCCGGGCGACGCCTTGGAACGCCGCGAACTCCTCGCCGCCGTCGCGGATCACATCCAGCGTCTGCCCGACATGCAGCGCAAGGTGCTGGCCCTGTACTACCACGAAGGAATGCGCCTCGCGGAAATCGCGGCGATCTTCGACGTGACGGAATCACGCATCTCGCAGATTCACACCCAGGCCGTCCTTGCCCTGCGTGCTTTCGTCCGCCGCGCCATGGACCAATGAGTTCTGCCCCGGCCAGCAGTTCATTTTCTCCTCCCTTTTCCTCATGCTGCTGATCGTCGGTTTTATCATCGTACTGGGGGCTACCCTCGGTGGATTCATGATCGCGGGCGGCCAACCGCTCGTGCTGCTGCACGTTTCCGAGTTCGTCA